>JBJDZD010000067.1:0-11830 GCA_051867815.1 Eubacteriales bacterium
CAATTTTTCGATATTCGGAAAGCTTTGCAATGGAGTTTGCACTCTCTTTTCCCCCCTCCTCGGTTTACGAGGAGGGGGCTGGGGGTGGTGTCCCTTTCAGCCGATGCAGAATTATCGGATATCGGGAATGGACAGAATGCTCAAACAAAATTCCTCTGCAAACAGGCATCCCCTCCCGGTTTACGGGAGGGGACGGGTGGGATGGGTACCTTCGTTTAATTTCTCTGATTTTCATTTTTTACCTTGACATTTTTTCGATTATGTGATATATTATAATAGTAATAATATGCTCAGTTATAGCAATCATAACAGATTATAAATAAAGGAATATATAAGGTAAACAAAATGGCAAATTACAGACGCGGCAGAATAAACGACGAGGTCCAAAAGGCACTTTCCGAAATTCTTCGTGAAGTTAAGGACCCCAGAGTTAGCTCCACCTTCATCAGCATCACGGGCGCAGAAGTTACGCCCGACCTCAAATACGCAAAGATCTACTACTCCCTCCTCGGCGCGGACGGCAACAAGGAGAAGGAAAAGAAGGTCGCAGAAGGACTTAAGTCAAGCAACGGCTATATCCGCCGATCCCTCGCTCAGGCCCTCAACCTCCGCCAGACCCCCGAACTCAACTTCATCCTCGATCATTCGGGCGCAAACGGCGCGTATATCTCATCTCTTCTTCACAAGGTCGAAGCCGAAAGCGCGGAAAGAGCCGCAAGGCTCGGCCTCACCCCCGACTCCTCCGAAACAGAGGAAGGAGACGGCAAATAATGCGAAATCTCACCTTCAAGGCGGCGTGCCGCAGTCTTTACGACCTCGCACATCGCGGCAAGCTC
Source organism: Eubacteriales bacterium (assembly GCA_051867815.1). Taxonomy (GTDB): domain Bacteria; phylum Bacillota; class Clostridia; order Oscillospirales; family CAG-272; genus CAG-390. The sequence continues at coordinate 837 of JBJDZD010000067.1, forward strand.
GCCCTTCTCGTGCATGCACGCCCCGACGGCGACTGCATCGGCTCCGGCTTTGCCACCGCCGCTCTGCTATCGTCCGTCGGCTGTCATGCCCGCGTTGTCTGTGCCGATCCCCTGCCCACACGCCTGCGATTTATTGCAGAGGCGGCAGGCTTTGACACCGACATCACAATCGACACGCTACCCACGGACTATCTCCCCGGCAACGTCACCGCCGTAGCACTCGATATTGCCGCCCCGACACAGCTCGGAAGTCTTGAGGGCAAATACGACGTCGCCCTCGCTTTCGATCACCACGCGCGCTCCACTCCCTTCTCTGACCGCTATCTCTCCGCGGAAGCATCCGCAACGGGCGAGATCGTCTGGCGCATCGCACGCGAATGGATTCGTATGGGCTTTATTGATGTCATACCCGAAGCAGTCGCCCCTGCGGTCTATGCCGCAATCAGCTCCGATACCGGCTGTTTCCGTTACTCTAACGTCACTCCGGCAACTCACCGCACTGCGGCGCAACTGATCGCCCTCATTCCCTCCCATTCCGACATCGACCGCCTCCTCTTTGAGACCAAAACCCCCGGCAGACTTGCCGCGGAAAAGGCGGCGCTTGAGCTTCTGAGCTTCTCCGCAAACGGTAAAATAGCCGTTTGCTCCATCACGCTTGAGCAAATTTCCGAGCACGAGCTTGCCGGCGAAGACCTTGACGCACTCATTGATATCGCACGCTCGGTGGCAGGCGTTGAGATCGCATTCTCCATCCGCCAGGAGAGCGAGAACAGCTACCGTATCTCCGCCCGTTCAAATTCCAATGCCGACGTATCCGCCCTCTGCGCCAACTTCGGCGGCGGAGGACACGTCAAGGCGGCAGGCTGTACCATCAACGCGGAAAGTATTACAAAAGCAAAAGAGATACTTATAAAAAAAGCGGAAAGACTTATTTCTTAATTAATATGGAAGAAAAAACTCGCTTCTTTACCCCGAAAAGAATATTTGCGCTCGTATCCGCCATCATAGTTGCGATACTTGCCGCCCTCTTTACACTCTTTTTGTGGGACAAGCTGAAATCCGTCGCATCGTCGCCCGAAGCTCTGCGCGACATCATCCTATCGTACGGTTACGTCTCTTGGGCGGTCGGCCTCGGCCTGCAGATCTTGCAGGTCTTTGTTGCTCTGCTCCCCGGGGAGCTTGTTGAGCTGGCGCTCGGCTACTCATTCGGGCTTTTGGGTGGAACGGCGCTGTGCCTCATCGGTATTACTATTGCAAGCGTGCCGGTCTTTCTGCTCACAAAAAAGCTCGGAATGCGCTTCGTCACGATTTTTTTCGAGCGCGAACAGATTGAAAATCTTTCTTTTATAAAGAACGAAAAGAAGCTGAAAAGTCTTGTTTTTCTTCTCTTTTTCATCCCCGGAACGCCGAAGGATCTGCTGACCTACTTTGTCGGCCTGACACCGCTCAAGCTCGGCGAGTTTCTGACCATAACGCTCGTCGCGCGCATACCCTCGATAGTCACCTCCACGGCAGCAGCCGATTTTCTCGCGGACGGAGACTATCTCGCCTCTGCAGTCACCTTTGCCGTCACCGGTGCCCTCAGTATTTTCGGGCTTTGGATCTATAAAAAGCTCGGCGACCGCCGAAAAGCAAAAAAATCCAATTAAGTATTGCCTTCAGATTTTTTCAAAAACTTTCACATAGGGTGTAGTGAACAAAGTGCAAACCCGGTGTATTAGGGTGAAAGGCCTTGATACAAACGAAGGGAGGGTGATGATATGGATGACAGCAAAATCATCGAGCTTTACTTGGATCGATCCGAACAAGCCATATCTGAAACTTCAAAAAAATACGGAAGGTACTGCCACTATATCGCTTACAGTATTCTGCATAATGATGAAGATTCTGAGGAATGTGTAAACGATACATACCTACGAGCCTGGAACTCCATTCCTCCGCAACGCCCGAATGAACTGCAAACATTTCTTGGGAAGATCACACGCAATTTGTCATTGAACAAGTGGGAGAAGCTGTCAGCGGAAAAACGCGGTGCAGGACAAACATTGCTTGTTCTTGACGAACTTTCGGAGTGCATCCCCGCCGACGAGGATGCGACAAATACTGTTGATAACATGATTATCAAAGACGCTCTCGATCGTTTTCTTGACAATCTCCCGGCAGAAACAAGAAAAATATTTGTTCGCCGATATTTCTACATGAGTTCCGTAAAAGAAATTGCTGATGAATATGGCTTTTCTGAAAGCAAAGTGACAGTTACCTTATTTCGTACCAGAACAAAACTGAAAGCTATATTGGAGAAAGAAGGTATATCGTTATGAAAAGCAATCGTCTTTTGAACATCATTGGTGAAATCGATGACAGGCATATCGCAGAAGCCGCCCCTACCGCAAGAAAAGCTCGCACCAAGCCTGTGTGGATAAAATTGGGAATAGTGGCAGCTTGTATGGTTCTGCTGATCTGTACTTGCTTTGGAGCCTTTGCCGTTGTTGCCGAAGCAGAGGAATACAAAGCCGCAGTTCACTTCTTCAATGACTATGGCATGTCCCCCGACGGACTGACCCGTGAAGAAATCAAAGCAGTCTATCGTGATATTACCACAAAGTCATTCACTTATTACAAGACTGCCGAGGTAATCAGAAACAGCATTTCTGTTGACCATATAGGCGGATATGAGATCATGCAAGATGATCCTACGCCGGAAGATGTTAAAAATCTCTGGAATTATAAAAACTATACCGGCGGCTTTATAGGTTCCACACAAACAGGGGTACACTACAAAATCCGTTCCGAATACAAAGAGGATGAAACTCTCGGCTTTGCAATTCACGATAAGAGTTATATAGAAAAATATGATGGCGATGAGCTGATCTGGAGTGTATCAGTATCCGACTTTTATATCAATGATTACAGCATCGTATCTGATGGTGTGATTGCTTGTGGAAGGACCTACACATGGTCCACAAACCAGAATTCCTATGCTTGGATGTCCAAAATCGACTCGGATGGCAATCTTATTTGGCAAAAAAAGCTCAGCAACGGATTTAATTATGAATACATTTCGGCGGTTTTGGAAAACATTGACGGAAGCTACGCTGTATTCAGTCGCGGAGATTTCAAGTATTTTTGCCTTAGTCAATATACTGCGAACGGAGAAAAAACTCACTTCCATAAAACCGAGGTAGGAAACTATGGGATTTGGAATGCTGCTCGATTTGAAGACGGTTATATCGTACAGCTTGGAAGAAATGAATTTACACAAATTGTAAAAGTTGACCGCGATGGATATATCACAGATTCTTTCTCTTATTGTGACGAAGATTCCTATTATTTCATCGCTGATATGATCGAGTTTAACGGAAATATCTATTTGTCTGCTTATGCCGTACCACGGCTCAGTAACGAAGAACCGAACACAGGCGGCAGATATGAGATTGAAAATGTGTTGAAGTATCTGTTTGATAATAAAATATTCAATATTTCCAGCGAAGAGTTGACACCTATGGTGAGGAACAATTATACGGCTTTGTTGCTCGTGTGCGAACCTAAAACAGGAAAACCGCAAGAATTTTACTCTGTCAAAGGCTCTCTCGGGGGTAAACTCTCTGTAAGTGATACGGGAAATCTATTATGGAATGTGGAGAGTATTACCTCAACGTTCTTCTCTCCTGCAACAAGCTCATTCACGATCGGCGGTACAAATTATGTATTCAGATATGCCTTTGATACTTCCGGATTATTGATTAGCCAAGAAAAAACAGGGGAAGTTGTAAATTTCCGAAGATAATACAATTTTACTGCAAATAGATAAAGTGCCGCTCGTGAACTCTCTGCCACGGGCGGCATATTCCAAATGAGCATTGCAGATCAGTTGGTCAAGACCTGAGCTATAACACATAATCGCTGACAATCCTTCCGTTTTAGGAACTTTTTCGGTATTCGCCCGATAATTCAGCAGGTGAATACCGATTTTTTTCCTTTTTCGGAATTTTTCTTTCAAAAAGGCTTGACAAATGCCGACAATCGTTATATAATATAAAAAAGAACAGCACACAGAGGTAATTATTATGGCAACAAAGAAAAATACAACTCCGACGCCGGCAGACGGCGACGCAAAAAAGAAAGCTCTGCAAACTGCGATCTCGCAGATCGAGCGCGATTTCGGCGCAGGTGCGGTCATGCGCTTGGGCGAGAATGCGCACATGGAGGTTCAGGCAATTCATACCGGCTCCATATCTCTTGATATGGCTCTCGGCATCGGCGGACTTCCGCGCGGCAGAATAGTCGAGATATTCGGCCCGGAATCCTCCGGCAAGACCACCGTAGCGCTCCATGTCGTAGCCGAGGTTCAAAAGACCGGCGGCGAGGCGGCCTTCATCGACGCAGAGCATGCGCTCGATCCCGTCTACGCCAAGGCTCTCGGTGTCGATATCGACAATCTCCTCGTTTCTCAGCCCGATTGCGGAGAGGATGCGCTTGAAATCACGGAGTCCCTCGTCCGCTCCGGAGCAGTTGACATCGTGGTCATCGACTCCGTAGCCGCTCTCGTTCCCCGCCAGGAGCTGGAGGGCGATATGGGCGCCTCACAGGTCGGCGTTCAGGCAAGACTTATGTCGCAGGCGATGCGCAAGCTCTCAGCGGCTATTTCAAAATCCAATTGCCTTGTGATCTTCATCAACCAGCTTCGCGAGAAGGTCGGCGTTATGTACGGCAACCCCGAGGTCACCACGGGCGGTCGCGCACTTAAATTCTACGCCTCCGTCAGAATAGACGTACGCAAATCCGAACAGCTTAAGAACGGCAACGATATCTACGGCAACCGCGTCAAGTGCAAGGTCGTAAAGAACAAGGTCGCGCCTCCCTTCCGAACCGCGGAATTCGACATTCTTTACGGCAAGGGAATTTCGCGCGCGAGCGAGATCGTTGATATGGGCGTGGAGCTGGAGGTCATTCAAAAGTCCGGCTCGTGGTTCTCGTACAACGGCGAGCGCATAGGACAGGGACGTGAAAACGCGCGCAAGACCATAGAGCAGGACCCCGCTCTCTTTGCCGAGATCGAGGCCAAGATCCGTGCGCTCAGCGATAAGCTGGCAGACGGCGACACCCTTGGCGACTTCGACCTTGATGACGACGATCTCGATATCGACCTCCTTGGCGATCTCTGATGCTCCACATTGCTTCTGTCCGCGCTTCGGACGGCGGCGGAGCGTATCGGATCGATATTAAAAACGAAAAAAAAGCGAAGAGTGAGAGCTTTTTCATCCTCGCCTCGCATCAAAGCGAATATGATTTCAAGCATGGCGAATACCCCGATGAGACTTACGCTGTCCTTCGCCGCCTTGACGGTATTTGCAAAGCCGTAAAAAGCGGGCGCAGGATCCTCGGCTACGGTGCAAATTCCGCATCCGCGCTTCGTATGAAGCTTATCGGCAAAGGCATCCCGGCGGAATACGCCGACGAGGCACTCCGGATACTGCAAAGTGAGGTGGGGCTTGACGAATCCGGCGATGCCATGCGCCTTTGCGAGCTTCAAATAGAGAAAAACATCGGCGCGCGCCGCATTCTCTCCTATCTTCGCGGCCGCGGCTATTCGGACGATGCGCTTGCCGAGGTTCGCGAATACCTTGCAGGGGTTGATTTCGTTCCCGTTTGCCGTAAGTCCATAGTCAAGAAATACGGCACAGTTCCCACCGATTTCGATCAAAAAAAGAAATGTATCGACTACCTTTTGCGCCAAGGATTCTCGTATAACGAGATAAAAGGCGCATTTGAGGCTTAACCATGGCTACAAAAAAACCTATGGGAGCGGTATCTCTCGCCTCTCCCGTCACCGTCCTTTCGGGAGTCGGCCCGGCGAAGGCGGCGGCTTATGCAAAGGCAGGCATTCATACGATCGAAGACCTGCTTTTGCACGTTCCGCGCGCATACGAGAATCGCGGAGACATCCGTCTGCTTGAGAATTCGCATGCGGACGGCGGTAAAAGCGCGGTCGTTCTGACCGTTGCAACCACTCCGACTGCCGCCAAGCTCAAGGGGCGGCTGACGATAATCAAATTCCGTGCCTTCGACGAAAGCGGGAGCGCGGAGGTGACCTTCTTCAATATGCCCTACCTGCGCCAGGTCTTTACCGTGGGATCCGGGTGGCGCTTTTTCGGCGTTGTCGAAAGAGTGGTTAAGCGGTCGGGAACTACTTATAAGCTCTCCTCGCCGGCGTACGAGCCGTACGCGCCGGACTCTCTCCCGGATTTTGTTCCGGTATATCCCCTTTCGGAGGGGCTGACGCAGAAGAACATCGCCGCCCATGTCGGAGAGGCGATGCGACTCTGCGGAGCGCCGATGGACGTGCTTCCCGACGAAATTCGGCGCAAGCGCTCTCTTTGCACGCTCGGATACGCCGTGCGAAACATCCACGATCCCGAAAATTACGCCGCGCTTGCGGCGGCAAAGCGCAGGCTGATTTACGACGAATTTTTCCTTTTCTCGCTCTCGATGGCAATGCAGGGCAAGAAAAAGCGCGAGGGAGTGGCAACGCCGTGCAAAAAGCAGAATATCTCGCCCCTGCTGGGGATTTTGCCCTACGAGCTGACCGGTGCGCAAAAGCGCGCGATCTCCGAGATCGCCGCGGACATGCGCGCAGAAATCCCCATGCGCAGAATGCTCATCGGAGACGTTGGCTGCGGAAAGACGATCGTAGCGGCAGCGGCAATGCTGATTGCTGTCCTCAGCGGCAGGCAGGCAGCGCTGATGGCACCGACCGAGATACTTGCCCGTCAGCATTACGACGATCTCTCCGCTCTTTTCGGAAAAATGGGCATAGAATGTGCGCTCCTCATTGGTGCAACGACGGCAAAGGAAAAGCGGCGCATCTACTCCGCACTTTCCGCCAAAAACGAAAACGCGCGCATTCCCATCGTCATAGGCACGCACGCGCTCCTTTCCGAGGGCGTTCAGTTTGCGGCTCTCTCCCTCGTTGTCACCGACGAGCAACACCGCTTCGGTGTAAATCAACGTGCCGCTCTTACCGAAAAATCCAAGGGAACGCACCTGCTTTCGATGTCGGCAACGCCGATACCGCGCTCACTCGCGCTGGTCATGTACGGCGACATCGATATCTCTCGCATTGACGAAATGCCGCCCGGCAGGAAAAAGGTGGACACCTTCGTCGTTGACGAGGGCTACCGCGAGCGTCTCATTGCCTTCATTCGCAAGACGGCCATGGACGGCGGACAGGTCTATGTGGTCTGCCCCTCAATTGAGGAAGACCCCGACCGTGACAGCGGTGAGGTCGCGCTTTACGATATAAACGAAGACGGCATTCACCAAAGACCGCCGCTCAAGGCGGCCATTGAATACGCCGAACAGCTCAGTGAGGCTCTGCCGGAGTTGAGCATCGCCTTCATGCACGGCAAACTCAAGAGCGACCAAAAGGAAGCGATCATGAACTCCTTTGAGTGCGGCGACATCGACGTTCTCGTCTCAACCACCGTCATTGAGGTCGGCGTGAACGTGCCCAATGCATCACTTATGATAGTGGAAAACGCCGATAGATTCGGCCTTTCCCAGCTTCATCAGTTGCGCGGCCGCGTCGGGCGCGGAAGCAGGAAATCCTACTGCATCCTGGTTTCAGACGACAAGAGCGACACCGCGCGCACGCGCCTGCGCGTTATGAAGGACAATCACGACGGCTTTGCAATTGCGGAAGCCGACCTGAAGGCACGCGGCCCCGGCGACTTTCTGTCTTCGAATTCGGGCGGGATAAGGCAGAGCGGCGGCCTGCGTTTCAGATTTGCCGATCTTTGCGGCGATGCGTCAACGCTCACAAACGCGACCGAGGATGCACATTCACTCCTCAGTATCTCCCCCGAACTTAACGAATACCCTGCGCTGAAGGAGCAGATCTCCAGGCTCGGCGCGGGTCACAATACAGACTAAGAGGTAAAAAGAAATGGAAAAAACACGCGGAATAATCGTACTTGACCCCGGACACGGACAGTTCGGCAACCCCCACACCACGCGCGAGGGCTTTTACGAAGGCACGCAGAATTTTATTCTCGGATGCTTTTTGCGCGACGAGCTTGAAGCACTCGGCTTCGACGTTCGCATGACGAGAAACAAGGTCGAGGACGACCCGGAGCTTACTGAGCGCGGCTCGATGTCGGGAAGGCTCGGCGCCGTTCTCTTCCTTTCGCTCCACTCAAACGCTCCCGGCGGCAGGCCCGGCGACGAGCATTACGAAAAAGCGTGCGGCGCCGAGACCTTTTACTCGGTCAGTGACCTTGAGGGCAACGCGCCCATTGCGCAGGACCTGACCGATGCGGTAGTCCGCACCATGGAGACCACGAGCCGCGGAATCAAGACGCGCCGCTCGACCGAGGACGAATCGATCGACTACTACCGTGTTCTGCGCACCGCCGCGGCATCCGGCTGTAAGCGCGCGTTCCTCATTGAGCATGGCTTCCACACCAACCCCAAGGAATCCGCATTCCTTCAAAGCTCCGAATGCCTTGCAAGGCTTGCTAAGGCGGAAGCCGAAGTCATTGACAAGTGGTTTTAATCAAAAAATCCGACTTTTCGCTGAGAAAAGTCGGATTTTTTGTTTGATATTCAATTCAAGGAATCAACGTATTTACAAGCGGCGAGAGCGGCGCATGCGCCGTCCGAGGTAGCTGTGGATATCTGGCGGATGAGCTTTTTACGGCAATCTCCTGCCGCAAATATGCCCTCGCATCCCATATCACCGTTTTCCGTCGCGATAAGATAGCCGTACGGGTCGATCGGTGCGAGATCCTTGAAGATACCCGTTGCCGGCTGCATACCGACGGCAAGAAAAACGCCGTCAACGCCGAGCTGCGAGGTCTCGCCGGTCTGTGTGTTCTTCAGGACAAGGCCCGTCAGGTTGCCGCCGACCGAGTTGTACTTTTCCACTACCGTGTTGTAGATAATGTCAACGTTCTCCATCGACTTAAGCTCTGCCGCCGTGCTTGCTTCGCAGGTAAGGTCGGCGAGATTTTGGACGATGGTCAGTTTTTTGACTATTTTGGCAAGCAGGAGAGCTTCGACAGCCGCCGAATTTCCGCCGCCGATGACGGCAACGTTGCCGTCCGCATAGAACGCTCCGTCGCAGACCGCGCAGAAGGAGATGCCGCTACCTATCAGCTCGTCCTCGCCCTCAAGGCCGAGGGTACGGTGATGCGAACCGACCGCGATAATGACGCTCTTTGCCTCAATTTCTCCCTCCGTGGTTTGGAGCTTGTACGTGTTGCGCTTTTCAATCCCGGTAACGCCCGTGACCTCGGCAAATTCGATCTCCGCGCCGAGGGCGAGCGCCTGCTCAACCATCTTATCGGCAAGTTCGGAGCCGGAGATCTCAGAATATCCGGGATAGTTCTCTATCTTGGGCGAAAACGTCATCTGTCCGCCGAAGGTCGATTTCTCGATAACGACAACGCTCTTTCCGGAGCGAACGGCGTATATTGCGGCGGTCAAGCCGGCAGGACCTGCGCCGATAACTGCTATATCCTTCATTTTTACCTCATTCTTTTAAGCCCGGGGCACCGCAAAGCGGTACCTCGGGCGCAAATTTTATGCCTGTGCGGTAGTTTTTATGAATTCCTTAACTCCTGCAATATCTGCAAAGGCGGTGAAGTCCTCGCCTACGATATAAAGGAGTGTGGGAGCCTGGCGTGTGTTGTACTTCTTTGCGAAGTCGGGGTCATCCTCGAAGTAGACCTTTTCAAACTCGATGCCGGCCTTTTCAAGCAGGGATGCCGCGATCTTGCACTTGGGGCAGGTCTTGGTGGCAAAGAGAACGATGCGTCCGTCCTCGTAGGTCACGCTTTCACAAGCCTCTACCTTGCCGGTTCTGACATTACCGTGGCCGCGATCCTCAAAGTGGAGCATGGACTGCTCGGGATCGTACTCAAGTCTTTCCTTGTACTCCTGGGTCTTACCGTCGTTCCAGTTCTGAACGGGGCGGTAGTAGCCGGTGATACGGCTGTATACCTCGGTTGTCTTGCCGCACTTCGGGCAGGTGAAATGCTCGCCGGCTATGTAGCCGTGTTCGGAGCAGACGGAGTAGGTGGGAGAAAGCGTGTAGTAGGGGAGCTTATAGTTCTCTGCGATCTTCCTTATAAGGGTTGCTGCCGCCTTCCAATCGGGAAGCTTCTCACCGAGGAAGGTATGGAATACCGTGCCGGAGGTATAGAGCGTCTGCAGTTCGTCCTGAATGTCGAGTGCCGCAAATACGTCGTCGGTGAAGCTGACGGGCAGGTGGGAGGAGTTGGTGTAATAAGGAGTATCGCCCTGAGAAGCGGTAATTATGCCGGGGAATCTCTTAACATCGTGCTTTGCAAGGCGGTAGGAGGTGGATTCTGCCGGAGTTGCCTCGAGGTTATAGAGGTCGCCGTACATTTCCTGATAGTCGGAAAGGCGTTCACGCATATGGTTAAGAACGTCCTTGGTGAACTGCTGAGCCTTTGCGTCGGTCAGGTCCTTCTTAATCCAGTTGGCATTGAGGCAAGCCTCATTCATGCCGACCAGACCAATGGTCGAGAAGTGGTTATTGAACGTGCCGAGGTAGCGCTTGGTGTAGGGGTAAAGTCCCTCGTCAAGGAGCTTGGTGATGACGGTACGCTTGATCTTGAGCGAGCGAGCCGCGATGTCCATAAGTCTGTCAAGCTTACGGTAGAAGTCCGCCTCGTTCTCTGCGGTGTAGGCGATACGGGGCATATTGATGGTAACAACGCCGACGGAACCGGTGCTTTCGCCGCTTCCGAAGTAGCCGCCGCTCTTCTTGCGAAGCTCGCGCAGGTCAAGGCGGAGACGGCAGCACATTGAACGAACATCGCTCGGCTCCATATCGCTGTTGATGTAGTTCGAGAAGTAGGGAATGCCGTACTTTGAGGTCATCTCAAAGAGGAGACGGTTGTTTTCGGTATCGGACCAGTCGAAATCACGGGTGATGGAGTAGGTGGGGATGGGGTACTGGAAGCCGC
>JBJDZD010000068.1:0-11574 GCA_051867815.1 Eubacteriales bacterium
ATCCCAATATATTTACTTTTCTTTTGCTTTTCAGTTTATTTCGAAGTTTATCTTTCCTCTCCAAATGTTCAGCCAGCAGATCTGCATCAAGATAGTTGACGGCATCAATAAATAGATAGTTATTCATATAAAAATATCATTCCTTTCAAGGTGTAATTTCAAGCACTGCTTGATCTTCTCAATTTCCCGATAAACAGTAGGCACAGAAATCGAAAGATCGTTTGCAATGGTCTCAACAGGTTCCGCTAAATAAAAGCGGTCAATAAATATATAACGCTGGCGGTCTGATAGTTGCCGGACATAGTCATTTATTATTTTTCCAACTTCTGCAGTTTCATACTCGGTTTCAACCGTATCGTCACTATGTAACATGCCATTCACATCATCCATAGAAACGGTAAGCTCGGAAGGTATGCGCTTTTTACTCGTCTTTTCCTTAAAACGATTTATCGCAATATTTCGCATAATCTGCGTGACAAACGCCGGAAACGCAATAGGTCTTGTAGGTGGAATCGCATTCCACACACCAAGATACGTATCGTTTTGGCACTCCTCGCAATCCAAGCGATCATGAAGAATATTGTATGCTATTTTGAATAGAAATTGCCCGTACTTTTTGTCGGTCTCTTGTATTGCGTTTTCGTTTCGTTGCCAATACAACTCGATTATCTGCTCGTCAGCAATAATCGTTTGTTGTTCTGTACGTTTACTCATGTTGCCTCCTCTCTTTCATCTCTGAAAGGCCCTTCATAAATACATGTAAAGAAAAATCCGAATTTTTCTCACCTTTTTCAAAATTTTTCTCAAAAATATTTTCCGCAAATTGCAATAGCAATCAGCGCTTCACATTATACCATATTGTTGCGTTATTTTTGTGAACAAAAAGAAATAGCCGTGTACAAGATTCGATGTACACGACTATTCTGTCTTTATTTCTTAATCAGATCTTTTACGAGCATTGCAATGGTGTCGAGCTGTCTGTCGTCAAGCTTCTTCATATCATTGACGATTGCATCAAGTTTAGAAGGGTTAGAAACTTCCATATCGAAGAATTCGCTTGGCGTAACATCCAAATACTCGCAGATATAAAAGATACCTGTTAATGACGGAAGCGACTTTCCGGTTTCGATATTGTTAATGTAACCCGGATTCTGTCCCATCACAAGCTCATATCACGCGCCGACACTCCTTTTTTCTCTCTCAACCTTGCCAAACGAAGCGCAAAATCTTTCTCATCCATTATCGATCACCACCTTTTATTATATTTTAACCCATACAGCATTGAAAATTATTTGTTAACAGGCGGTATTGTTATTGCAATATTGGTTTGTAGATGTTATAATAATATATTACATAGAAATACACCCAACAAACAATTCATCACGCAAATACAAAACCGTACCCCGGATTACAAGAGCCTTGTGTCCGAGCACATCGTAGATCGCCTTGTCCGCTTTGATGCCGTATATACCGAAGATGAGAGAATCATTAAGCACTACGGAAAGCTCATCGACGCACTCAAGAATATTATGGATGGGCATTTGCTATAAAAAGTCTGAAAAATTGCGGTGTTTATAAGATAGTGAACGGTCACGGTGTTGTATGAAAATCCCCAATGCGATTCAGTCGCATTGGGGATAAATCTATTTGCGGTGTCTGTCGTCAGATTGCCTTAGCTGCGGTTTTCGGGCAAGTCCTCAAAACGAGGCAGATCATCTATTGAAGGAAGACGATCGCAGGGGAAATATGCGCGATTGTATGAGTCGGTTTCTTCATCATAGATATGCGATAGCTCTGTATAATCTGATGCAAAGAAGATGGGAAGCTGTTTGCGGAACCAGCTTGTGAGGTTCTCACCGGCGAGCTTCGTTCGCTCAACCCAATAGTTGCGCCCTTCTTCGCACTGACAAAGAGTGCCCGAAAAACGTGATGTTCTGTAACAGAAAATAAACTCATGAACGCTGTCCTTTTTATTCCAGTGAACCATTCCGCAGGGGACGAGTGATTCAATGGTGAGGCCGGTTTCCTCTTTTATTTCACGAATGCAGGAGTCATACACGGATTCTCCGTTTTCCAGATGACCTCCCGGAAAGCTTCCGCCGCAAAAGCGTTTGGTTCGGTCTTGAAGCAGAACCGTGTCATTTTTCATGTCATAAATCATGATTACGTTCATTACCCTGACTTCGCTGAATTGCATATTCTTCCTCCCGTTTCTCACAAGCCTTTATTTATCGAATGGAATAATTATATCACAACCGCGCGAATAAATCAATGCAAGAATTGAAAAAACATTCATTTTACGACCAAAAACGACGAATGATACTCTTTTTGAAAGTCCGATTGACAAAACGCCGCCAAAGTGGTATAATAACAGTACAAAAAGTCCGGCACGTTTTTGCGTGCATCGGACGGCTGAGAAAGGGCAGAGAAAACAGATGGAACGTAAACCTTTGCGTCTCGGCGCCGCTTATCACGGCAACCGGATGCCTCATCATGCTCAAAAGGATTTTGAAGATATGGCGGTGCACGGCATGGATATCGTTGTCCACATGCTGTCGCATACCGATTGGCGGCGACATTTGCAGGTCATGAAGGAGCTTGTGGAAAGATCGATGGATGTCGGGCTGGAGCCATGGATAGATAACTGGGGGCTTGCCGGTGCGCCGGGCGATACGTCACATTTCCTTGCATATTATCCCGAGGCGCACGCCGTCTATTCCAACGGCGAACACGCAGGTATTTACCCCTGCCTGCACAGTCCGGAATTTCGGCAATTTACAAAGGAATGGATCGACGCGGTCGAATATATCGGCGGCAGGACCATATTTTGGGACGAGCCGCACATGCCCACAAAAAAGGTCGGCGGCACGACTTATTACGCCTGCGCCTGCCCGCGCTGCCGTAAGCTTTTTGAAGAGAGATACGGCCGCCCGATGCCATTGACGTCCGACGCGGACGTGGCGGACTTTGCCGCATCCACCATTGCAGATTATTTCGCCGAGGCCACCGCATACAGCCATAGCAAGGGTATGGTCAATTCGGTTTGCGTCATGCTCGGCACATATGGCATGAATCTTGACAGTGCCGACCGTATCTGTGCGCTCCCCTTTATGGACAATATCGGTTCCGACCCATATTGGATCGGCAAAAAGAAAAAGGATGCTTCGCTTGACGTCTATAATTTTGTCTATGACGGCACGCGGCAAAATCTCGAGGTATGTGAGCGGTTCGGCAAGGAGCATAACATATGGATTCAGACCTATTCCAATCCGCGTGGAGAGGAAGAGGACATCGTTGAGGCGGTCGAGGCGGCGTATGACGCCGGCGCGCGGACGCTTCTTGCCTGGGGTTATTACGGCAGCGAATCCAACGATTACCGTGCTGAAAACGCGGCGGTAACCTGGGCGCGCACCTGCGAGGCGTTTGCCCGTATCCGCAACCGGGAGCGCGATGCGATCTATGCCGCAAAACGCGCGGCACGGTTGCAAAAGGGAAGCTGACAGAATAGCGACTTTTGGAGCGTTTATAAATTGCAACCGCTTGTTGTCACTCCAATAAACAAGCAAATGGAGCATATTTTTCTTCTCCGAGAAAGATATGCTCCTTTCGCTTTTTGCGCTGCTGATTGTGACGTGCTGTTATTCATTACGGTCAATGGCGACGTATTGCAAATGAAATCGTCGTACGCCGATGATAATTTGCAAAAGCTATTTACAAACGCATGAATTTGTGGTATAATATTTATATAAAAATCAATAAAGACAGTTCGTGACCATCCTGTCGGTAAACAAAACTATGGAAGATGGCGCACAAGTGCGCCTTTTTTGTTTTGTATCGACGGATTGGTTGCTTGGAGGCGTTCGTATGGTACAAAAACTGAAAAATGAAATATACGAGTTCAAGCTGTTGCTGAAAAATGTGCCCGGTTTTATAACTGCGGCATTCGTTTTGGCGGTATTCAGCATGAATCTGCTGGCAAACAAAAGCATAGCTCTGCCCTTTGAATGGCTCGCGCTGGACTGCGGCATCATTGTTTCGTGGTTTGCCTTTCTCGCAATGGACGTCATAACCAAGCATTTCGGCCCGAAGGCTGCTACCCAGATTTCGATTTTCGCCACGGCGCTTTCTTTGATGTTCAGCCTGTTTTTCTTCATTTGCTCCGTTATCCCCGGAGTATGGTCGCAGGCAGGCGAACAGGACACCGTCATCAATACCGCGCTTGACAGAACCTTCGGCGGAACATGGTACGTAATAGCCGGAAGTACCCTTGCCTTTGTGACCTCGGCGGCAATCAATAATTTCACCAACCGCGCCGTCAACGCTCTTTTTCGCAAAAGGTCCGACGGTGCCGCGGCGTTTCTCGTCAGCTCGTACGTATCGACCGCAATCGGTCAATTCAGCGACAATATGATCTTTTCTTTGGCGGTTAGCCGGGTGTTTTTCGGCTGGTCGCTGATTCAATGCCTGACTTGCTCTCTCACGGGAATGCTGGCCGAGCTGTTGTTTGAGGTCGTATTTTCATACGGCGGCTTCAAAATAAGCCGCAGATGGAGCAAAGAGCAGATAGGACGGGAATATCTTGACTATCGGTGCGCGAAAATCAATGAGGAGGGAAAGAGATGAAGATCTTGCTGACCGGCTCTTCGGGCGGAATCGGCCTTGCCATTGCAAACAAATTTTTGAGGGAAGGCCACGAGGTAACGGGAATGGATATTCGCCCGTCCGCCATTGAGCATCCGAGCTATACCCACATAACGGCCGATATTTTTTCCTCGCCGCTTCCCGATATTGACGGGGTGGAGATATTAATAAACAACGCAGGCGTTCAGGATTCCGGCAGGGACATTGACGTCAATCTGAAGGGAACGATACGCATAACCGAAAAATACGCCTTCCGTGACGGCATCAAGAGCGTGCTTTTCATTGCTTCCGCGAGTGCATCGACCGGATCGGAGTTCCCCGAATACGCCGCAAGCAAGGGCGGCATGGTGGCATATATGAAAAATACCGCGCTTCGGCTCGCCCGTTACGGTGCTACGGCAAACAGCCTTTCGCCGGGTGGCGTGCTTACCGACCTTAATCTCAGGGTCATGTCCGACCCGGGGCTGTGGAATCGCATCATGGACCAGACCCTCCTGCCGAAGTGGGCTGAAGCCGAGGAGATAGCCGAGTGGGTGTATTTCGTTACGGTGATCAATAAGTCCATGACCGCGCAGGATATCCTCATCGACAACGGCGAAGCGGCAAAGGCGGATTTCGTGTGGTGATTTGGCTATTATTTCAATCGTTAAACCGGAGACATCGAAAGATATCTCCGGTTTTGTTTTCTTTGTTAATTTTCGATATTTTGTTGCGTTTGTATTGACAACTTAAACTCAAAGTGGTATAATGGAAACAAAAAAAGGATATTTTGTTTCCACATGAAAGATCGGATCATTTACGAGTCGATAGCAAGCCTTCGGCGCGAGGGCTTGCGGTTTTCCGTTGACACCTTGGCCGAAAGGCTGAACGTTTCAAAGAAAACCGTTTATAAGTATTTTTCCAATAAAGAGGAGCTGGCATTTGCGCTCTATCAAAGATATTATGAAGAGCTGGAAGCACGAGCGGTGCTGCTTGCGAAGGATGGTTCGGATTCCGCTCATTCGCAGCTGTTGCTTCTCTATTTTGATGCAAAGTCAATGACGAGCGGAGATATCTTCAACAAATATAAGCTTAATGAGGCGGTGTACTCATACACTTGTGAACAAAATGACGATTTGTTGGCAATAATATTCTCGTCTTTGAATGGTGGCATTTCGAACCGGGACAAAGAATCGCTCCGTACGATAATAAACGGGGCATTTGAGAAGCTCTGTAACGAAAAGAAAGCTCCCGAAGGAGTTATGGATTGGTTGGTGAAATTATTATGGTAATCGGATTGCTTCGCGTTTTTGCAATTATCTGCGTTGCTCTCATTTGCGGAAAGCTTGTTTCAAAGCTGAGGCTGCCCGCGATCCTCGGATGGTTGATTGCCGGCATCGTGTTCGGTCCCTATCTTGCCGAGGTAGTTACTTTTGATATTACAAGCTCGGTATGGTATAAAATCCTTATTAAAGTATTTGAGTGCTTTGCCGGCGTGATGATCGGCCGGGAGATAGTATTCAAAAAAATCGCAAAATCGGGCAAGCAGATCATCGGAATTACTTTCGTTCAATCAATCGGCACGTTTTTGTTTGTCAGCGCCGTTTTTGCCGTTGTATTCCTCATAGCGGAAATTCCGGTTTATCTTGCGTTTGTGTTCGGCGGAATTGCACTTGCAACTGCTCCTGCACCTGCATTATCCATAGTGAACGAATACCATACGAACGGTCCCGTCACAAAAACCCTGTTGCCGCTTGCGGCTATTGACGATGTTATCGGCGTCGTAGTGTTTTTTACGGTTATTTCAATAGTAAGCGGAACGCACGGAAGTGAAGGTGCTTCGCCGCTTTCCGTTGTCGGAATGGTACTGTTTCCGTTTATAATCGGTATTATTTTCGGATATCTGGCCTCTCTTTTGATTAAAGCGGTGAAGAAAAGCGGCCTGCGCTTTTTAATTCTGGTTCTTTTCCTTTTGCTTTCCGCCGCAGGCGGATTTCTGACGGACTTTTATTTGTTCCGGGCCTTCACGGTAAATTATTTGCTGATGGGTATGGCGTTCAGCGCGACGGTCGTCAATCTCGTGCCCGAAAAAGACTTGGAGGGCGCGCTGAAGCTGTATGATCCGATCCTCAGCTTCTCGCTTGTGGTCGTTATCGTAAATCTCGGCATGCCGCTCGACTATCGGCTGATTGCCGGCGCAGGCTTGTTTACGGTCGTTTATATTTTGTCGAGAGCCGTGGGAAAGATCGGAGGCGCGTTTGTCGGCGGAAAGCTGACCAAAGCCCACCCTGCCGTTACGAAATATCTCGGCTTTACCCTTTTGCCCCACTCGGGAGTTTCCTTGGTGTTTACGGGGATCGCAACGACCTCTCTCTCCGCCATTGACCCGTCACTTGCAAGCATAGTTTCCGGAACGATAGTTGCGGCGGCGATCATTAATGAGATCATTGCGGTGATCATTGCCAAGTACGCATTCAAGCAAGCGGGGGAGATCGACCCGAAGCCCGATATTGGCGTAAAAGAGACCGGTGCTACGGAAGAATAATAGCTCTGCTTCAAAATTCAAGACCAAAGCCGACGGCAGCTTGCCGTCGGCTTTACGTACTATTTAATATAAGTGCTTTCAACGTCCTTGCCCGTTGTTGTCTTGTATTCCTCGAGCCGGGTGTAATTCTTGCCGCCGAAGCGGATAAGCAGGCGGTCGTTTGGCGTGTAGCGATTGTTTTTAAGGGTTATCTGCGCCTCTGCCTCGGGGGAAATGCGCGAGTAGATCGCGGCACCTGCGGGCGCCGGGCCGAAGGTGTTGCCTTCTATGAGGAGCGAGCCGCCATCCGTGGCGTGATCAATACGCCAAAGGAAGATGTGATGTCCCATAGGCTCGGGATATATCTCGGAAAGGCGCACCTCGCCCTCGCCGAGCATGGCAAAGCCACAGCCGGCATTAAGGCAGATGTTATTTGTAAACTCCGAGTTCACCGTCATCTTGTCGCGGTACTCAAAAGCCGCCATTCCATAGGTGTCAAAGACGTTGGCGCGGCAAATGAAGTTCTTGGCCGGCTCGGTGCGCTCGCCCGGTCCTTGATGCGTTACGCATGAATCGTATATGTTCTTGAAACAGCAGTTTTCGACGGTTATATTGTTTCCGTGCTCCCAAAACTCAACGGCATTGCCGAAACGAACGTGAAGCTCGACACTCCAGGCACAGCCGCCGATGTTGAGAAAATCGCAGTTGCGGATGACGACATTGTCGCATGAGCCGTTAAGGCCGTGAACTCCGCAGTTCTTGAAGCAAAGACTGTCAAAGACATTGTCACCGCCTGCATAAGCGCAGGAGCGCGCTCCGTACGAGGCGACCTCTATCTTGGCGTAGACCCGGCCGGGATTGCCACGGGAGTAGAGAAGAAAGGTCTGGGGCGCTTCGTGCCTTCCGCTCGTGTAGCGGCTGTCCCAAAAGTCACCCTGCGCGCAAAGCTCCTCGCGCGACCATCGCAGGGTCGCCGTACATTCGTCGCCGTTGAAAATGATGTTTCCGACCTCGCCGTAAATGGGCACGGTGCAAAGCCAAACGTTCTCTTTATCGGTTTGCGCCCAGCAATCGGGGGAGCTGACATCCGTTGAGGGATCAAAGGAGGGCTTTGCGCCCTCGCCGTATGCGCCGTAGCGCACGCCGGGAACGGCTGTCAGGCGGTTTCGGTAGCGGTTACCGCACTTGAAAAGCAGGGTGTCCCCTGCCGCAAGTGGGAGAAGGGTATAGTCACGGACGGCGTTTTCGGGGCAAAGCCCATCTCCCGAAACCGTTCCTCCGATATTGTCAGCGTAATATGTTGCCATTTCGGCCTCCATGAGGTTTGATGAGATAATTATATTACATTCCGCGTGTTTTGTCAATGAAATATCGTAAAAATCCGCCCGTTTGGCTGAAACGGGCGGATTTTTCGATTAATAAAGTTCAAAGTTGAAGATATGAGCGGTTGAACTGCCGTAGTCCTCGCACTTGGTCTCGCTGTAATACGTGGAGAGTGGAACAAGACGGACTGCCTTTGCGGTTATACCGAGGTCGTGCTTGACGAAGCGGCGGTGGTTGTCGGTGACCTCAAGAACGGTCTCCCATTCGCCGGATTCGTTTTGCGCCTCAATCTTGTAGTGCTTGATAAGGCAACCGGGGAAGCCGAAGGTGGTGTTATTGTGGCTTGCCGCATAAAAGAGAACCATGGAGGTGTGCTTACCGTCGGGGTTGCCCTCGGTGTACTCGCGGTCAAGATCGGAGTCGAAAACGAGACGAACGCCGTTAATCTTGGTAGGCTCGTCGAAGGTGTAGGTTATTGCCTTGTTGGTTTTGCCGTAGTAGCCGTTGTCGTTGCCCCAGATGCGACGATCCATTCCGTTGAGTATTGCGGAGCAATCGCCGTAATCGGCGGTGAGGGTGGCTTTTTTGGTAAGCTCGGATGGTTCGCGGCGGAAGCCGGGGAGGAAGCAGTCGTCGTCCATGAGGAGCTTCTGAATTTCCTTGATCTTACGGGCGCATGCCTCGCGAGGAGTAAGGTCATTTTCGGTTGCAACTGCCGCGGCAGTACCTACTGCCTGACCGATAACGCCTATGGTGCCCATTACGCGAGTGGTACTGAAGCCGATGTGGGACGCGCTGATGTTTCTGCCCGCGAACATGAGGTTTTCTATATTCTTGGAGTAGAGAGCGCGGAGTGGAATGGAGTACGGTTCGGAAAGACGGCGCTTCTGCAGGTGGTTGCCGCCCTTTGCGTTCATGTGGAAGCCGCCGGGGAGATGGTTGTCGATCTGCCAGCCGCCGTATGCAACGGTGTCCTCAAATCTGGGGCAATTTTCAACGTCGTGCTGAGTGATGATGTAATCGCCGACGTATCTGCGGCTCTCGCGCTTGCCGGGGAGAAAGCCGATCCACTCAAGCTCCCAATTTTCGGCACCGTGGTCGCCGTGGTTCTTGATGTGATCCCAAACGCCGAAGGCGATCTTGAGAAGCTCGTCGCGCACCTCCTCGGTGTCGTCGATGGAATTTTGCATGCCGCCAAGCTCTATCCAATAGAAATTGGTGTTCATCTGGTAGAGGTTGTGGGGCTTGTTGTTCATGGCGTCGTCATCGGGGAAACTGTAAGCCCATGCCGGTGGAGTATAGCTTACGGGGTGGTCGGTCTCGCGGCATTGGATCATAAGACTCATGCCCATGGTGTGATTGTCCGCAACATCAAGGCCGAATTCCTCGCCGAACTCCGCCTTAGCCTCTCGGCCGACGCGATATTCCGCGCCCGTGAGGGGAGCGAGAATGCTGTCGCCTGAGCTGTCAACGAATATCTTTGCGTGAACCTCATGCCAGGTGTAGGTGGTCAGCTGGAAGCCCTTGACGAACTCAATTCTGTCGCCGTTCATCTTGGCATCACAGCAAGCGCAGTTGAGCATGAGGTCGATATTCTCCTCAAAGCGGACAAGCTCGTAAAGGAGCGCGTCCCACGTGGTGAAGTTGCGCTTGGGGTTGCGGTACATGTTTTCAAGCAGAAGTTCCTCCATGATACCCGTTTCCTGAAGATCGCGCACTCTGGTGCCTGCACCGGAGATCCACATTCTTATCTCGCTGGAGCAGTTTCCGCCGAGGACGGGCCTGTCCTGCATTAGTGCTACCTTTGCGCCGTGCCTTGCCGCGGAAATCGCGGTGAACATACCGCCGATGCCGCCGCCGATAACGCAGACGTCAACGTTGTGAACCTTAGTTTTAAGCATTTCGCTCATGGTCATCTCTCCTTGATTATAACAAATATGATTTTACCTATTGAAAAACACACACTTTTGGTGTATAATAATTATAACACATCACAAAATAGAAATTCTATTATGATTGTGACATAAAAACATTAAAATGTGACATATAAGAGGAAGCAAATGAAATTACTGTCTCATTATGTGCAAAATCAAACGAATTCACAGACGCAGATCGTGAATTGGGTCAATAATTTGATCAACGTCCATCTGTTTTACTCCTTCAGAAGCACCTTTTACGACGTTGACACGTTTCCCTCAAGCCTGCATTATCACGATTATTACGAGGTCGTGATTTTCGTTGAGGGCGAGATAAACTATGTGTGCGAATCGCGCATTTTTTCGCCGAAAAGGGGAGACGTCATAATTATTCCGCCGGGAAAATTCCATATGTCGAAGCTTAAGGGCGAAAGCACGCATTACACGCGCCATGTTTTTTATCTCTATCCGCAGGCTTTTGAAGGAGTGGGTGACGGTGCGCTGACAGCGATACTCGCGAGCGCAGCGGAGGGTCTGCATTTTTCACTTCCGGCGCACGAGGGAGAGGAGGAGCTGACGGCGGTTGCGGAAAAGCTTCGACGTGCGCTCAAAAAGAACGACGACTCTCTTTCGCGCACGCTGGCGTTCGCCTACATCATTGAGATCTTTTGCTTTATCAACCGCAAGGACATCCGCCACAGCGGAGAGACCGAACAGCTCCCCGAAAACATCAACGCTCTCCGGCAGTATCTCGACGCCAATTTTACGGAGATAAATTCCGTCACCGAGGTTGCAGAGCAGTTCTTTTACAGCCGCGAGTATGTGTCAAGGCTGTTCAAAAAATACTACGATACCACGATACTTGACTATATCCACAAGCTCCGCATAGCAAAAAGCCAGAGCCTCATCGCCGAGGGTATGCCGATAATCGACGTGTGCTACGCCGTCGGCTTTTCCTCGCTGTCCACATTCATCCGTGCATTTAAGTCGATAACGGACATGACACCATCTCAGTACAAAAAGCTGGCAAAAGAGTAAAAGCGAAGCCGTGCGGCTCCGCTTTATACGATTAATATATATGTGATTTTATAGAATCCCCAATAGCAGAGAGCCATTGCAAGCGGCGCGAGGAACGACCATGCAAAATAACGTAAATGCTTCTGTCTTTTTGCCGATGATCTGAACAGATAC
>JBJDZD010000069.1:0-11524 GCA_051867815.1 Eubacteriales bacterium
GCGCGTTCCCCGCCGCGCGGCTCTCAATTGTAAAACGCAGTTTTACAATTGGCTAGTTGAAATTATCGAAGGAGATGAAAAATGATACTTTTTTACATCAGACACGGCGACCCGACTTATCATCCGGACGCGTTGACGCCCCTCGGCCTTCGTCAGGCAGAATCGGTGGCGAAGCGTTTGGCACTTTTCGGAATAGACGAGATATACACCTCGTCTTCCACGCGAGCCATGCAAACGGCACAGCCTACCTGCGAGATAACGGCGAAAAAACCGATCGTTCTCGATTGGATGCATGAGAATATCGCGTACGGTGAGATGGGTATACCGTACGGGGAAAAGAAGAAGACCTGGATCTGGGGGCATCCGGTGTATTCTCAGCTGCTTGCAAGCCGCGAGGTGCGCGAGCTGGGGTACAAATGGTACGAACACCCGCAACTGCGCGAATTCGGATTGGAAAGATCAATCAACCGTGTCGGTAAAAATCTTGACGAGCTTCTTTCGGGATTTGGACTTGAACACGACCGCGAGAAAGGTCTTTATAAAGTCACGAAGGAGCTTGGTGACCGCAGGATCGCGATCTTTGCGCACGAGGGCTTCGGAAAGATATTCATGAGCGAGCTTCTCGATATTCCGTTCCCCATGTACGCAACGCATTTTGAGATGAAGCACACGGGCGTGACCGCCATATACTTTGACGAGGGATTTGACTTTGATTTCGGCGGATATGCTCGCGCCCGCGTTCTCACGCTCGCGAACGACTCCCATTTGTACCGCGACGGTCTGCCGATGAATCATCAATCAACGGCACTCAGGGCGAGATATTGACGGGATGCTGAGCAAAGCATATCTTGAGATAACGAATATCTGCAATCTTTCCTGCTCCTTTTGTCACAAGACCAAAAGAGAGCGGCGGCTGATGAGCGCAGAGGAGTTCGACTTGCTGACCGACCGCCTGCGCGGTAAGATTCGGTATTTGTATTTTCATTTGATGGGCGAGCCGACCCTGCATCCGCTTCTGCCCGATTTTATCGGGAGCGCACACCGAAAGGGCTTTTTACCAGTCATAACGACGAACGGCTCGTTGCTCGGAGAGCGCGGAGAGGCACTCGTTGACGCAAAACCGTATAAGGTGAGCGTTTCGCTCCACGCACCGTCCGGAAATTCCGCTTTCGCCGACCCGAACTACCTTGATAACTGCATCGCGTTTGCCAACCGGGCGGCGGCAAGCGGTACTTTTGTTGCTCTGCGCCTTTGGAACCTCGGAACGGAGGAAGCCGCGACGAACGAGAACGTGATAGCGCGCTTACGCATGGCTTTTCCGGAAGAATGGACGGACGTGCGCGGCGGAGCGGGGAAGCGTCTGGCAACGGGGATATTCCTCGAATACGCGGAGCATTTCGAGTGGCCGGATATGTCCGCACCGTCAATAGAAAACGATGCAGACCTGTTTTGCTACGGTCTGCGTGATCAGGTGGGCGTTTTGGTTGACGGAAGCGTGGTGCCCTGTTGCCTGGACGCGGAAGGAGATATCACACTCGGCAACCTATTTGAGAGCGAGCTTGACGAGATCCTCGCAACCCCTCGCGCCCGTGCCGTATACGACGGCTTTACCGCACGCCGGGCAAGCGAGGAGCTTTGTCGCCGTTGCGGCTACGCAAGAAGGTTTTCAAAATAAAACCGACAACTCATTTTAACTGAAAACAAGGAAAACTCCCATGCCGAAGCGTGGGAGTTTTCATATTCCGGACCATCAGGTCTTATTTGTTCATTGCCTCTTCGATAGCAACTGCAACAGCGACGGTCATACCGACCATGGGGTTGTTGCCCGCGCCGATAAGACCCATCATCTCAACGTGTGCGGGAACGGAAGAAGAACCTGCAAACTGAGCGTCGGAGTGCATACGACCCATGGTGTCGGTCATGCCGTAGGAAGCAGGACCAGCAGCCATGTTATCGGGGTGGAGGGTACGACCCGTTCCGCCGCCGGAAGCAACGGAGAAGTAGCTTACGCCGTTCTCGATAGCCCACTTCTTGTAGGTGCCGGCAACGGGGTGCTGGAAGCGAGTGGGGTTGGTGGAGTTACCGGTGATGGAAACGCCGACGTTCTCCAGCTTCATGATTGCAACGCCTTCCGGAACGCTGTCGGAGCCGTAGCAACGAACGTCACCGCGTGCGCCCTTGGAGAAGCGAACCTCACGAACGATCTTGACGGTCTCGGTGTAGGGGTCGAACTCCGTCTGGCAGTAGGTAAAGCCGTTGATTCTGGAAATGATGTAAGCCGCATCCTTGCCAAGGCCGTTGAGGATAACGCGGAGGGGCTTGGTTCTTACCTTGTTGGCGTTGAGCGCGATCTTGATAGCGCCCTCGGCAGCTGCGAAGGACTCGTGACCTGCCAGGAAGCAGAAGCACTCGGTCTGCTCAGAGAGGAGCATCTTGCCGAGGTTGCCGTGACCGAGACCGACCTTGCGGTTCTCCGCAACGGAGCCGGGGATGCAGAAGGACTGAAGTCCGATACCGATGTCTGCCGCTGCGTCAGCTGCCCTCCTGTCGCCCTTCTTGATGGCGATGGCGGCGCCGACTGTGTATGCCCACTTAGCGTTCTCAAAGCAGATGGGCTGGGTTTCCTGAACGATGGTGTAGGGGTCGATTCCAACGGAATCGCAGATCTCCTTGCATTCGTCGATGGAGGAGATGCCGTATTCTTTCAAGCAAGCGAGAATTTTCGCTTCGCGTCTTTCATAACCTTCAAACTTAGCCATTTTGATTTCTCCTCCTTATATTATTCCTTGCGAGGGTCTATGTAGCGAACTGCACCGTCTTCTGCGGAGAAGCGGCCGTAGTGACCCATGGATTTCTCGTATGCCTCGCCCGGCTCCATGCCCTTCTTGATGAAGTCCGTCATCTTGCCGAGGGAAACGAATTCGTAGCCGATGACCTCATTGTTCTCATCGAGAGCCATTCTGGTGCAGTAGCCCTCGGTCATTTCGAGGTAACGAACGCCCTTTTCCTTGGTGCCGTACATGGTACCTACCATGGAGCGAGCACCCTTGCCGAGGTCTTCCATGCCTGCGCCGATAACAAGACCGCCCTCGGAGAAAGCGGACTGGCTGCGGCCGTAAACGATCTGGAGGAAAAGTTCTCTCATTGCGGTGTTGATGGCATCGCAAACAAGGTCTGTGTTGAGTGCTTCAAGAATGGTCTTGCCGGGAAGGATCTCAGCAGCCATAGCGGCGGAGTGAGTCATACCGGAGCATCCGATGGTCTCTACGAGAGCCTCTTCGATGACGCCGTTCTTGACGTTGAGGGAAAGCTTGCAAGCTCCCTGCTGGGGGGCACACCATCCCACGCCGTGGGTGTATGCGGAAATATCGGTGATCTGCTTAGCCTGGATCCATTTGCCCTCTTCGGGAATGGCGGCAGGACCGTGGTCACAGCCCTTTTTGACAACGCACATTTCCGCTACTTCGTGGCTCTGTGCGTAAGGGCATTCGCTGACGTTGCTCATTGGAATTTTCTCCTTTATAATAAATATTTTTTGCCGTATTATTTAACGATCTCGCCTCTGACCGCGCCGAAAGCGGCGGCGGCATTGCACTCGTCGGTGTCGATGTGCATTGCGAGAGCAAACTTATCGCTTACGCGAACGACGACGTCCTCGAAAATTACGGGACGGGCTGTGTCAACCTTGACGGAAACGATCTCCTTGTCGGAAACGCCGAACGCCTCGGCATCCGCGGGGGTCATGTGGATGTGGCGCTTTGCAACAATGGCACCTTCTGCGATCTCGATTTCGCCTGCAGGACCGACGAGCTTGAGGCCGGGCGTGCCTGCGGTATCACCCGACTCGCGGATGGGAGGTGTGATGCCGAGCGCGCGCGCATCGGTGAAGGAAAGCTCGACCTGATTTGCGGGACGAACGGGTCCGAGAACGCTCATTGCAAGGCTGCCCTTGGGGCCGACTACGGTGAGCTTTTCGTTTGCGCAAGCAAACTGGCCGGGTTGGCTGAGCATTTTCTTGACTTGAAGCTCTGCTCCCTTGCCGTAAAGAATTTCAACGGCCTCTGCGGTAAGGTGGCAGTGGCGCGCCGAGGTTTCAACGATAAAGGTCTTGTCCATTTTTATGTATCTCCTGTGAAATATTTTACTTTAATAAGTCATACCGATTTATTATACCACAAAACTCGACGATTGTAAATCCCTTTTTTTATTTTTCAGGGGAAGAAAATAAATTATTGATTATATTACTTGACAATAGGGCTTTGGTGTGATACAATAAAAGAAAAAACCGGGGAGGATACATTATGAAAAAGACGATACTCCGCATCATCGGCGCAGCCCTTCTTTCGCTTATGCTTATCTCCGTTGCCGCTTGCGCGGTGACACCCGCAGGCCCTGATGAAACGACCACCGCTCCCGTGGCAAGCACCACAGACGCCCCCGAAAGCGGTAATGAGGAAACCACGTCGCTCAATGCCGAAAATATACTCGGTATCAGAGATTTCGGCGGCAAGACGCTGACCTTTTACGCGCGCAGCTATAACGGCGTTTGGTCGAGCGATCTTGTTGAGGATGATGACGGAACGGTTATCAAATCCGCTGTTTATAAGAGAAATGCGAAGCTCACCGAGCTTTACGGCGTAGAATTTGACGAGATAGAAAGCGGCAAGCAGTCGTTCCTTTCCGATCTGGGCAACCGTATCAGCACCAACGACACGTCATATCAGGTATTGTATATGGGTCTTACGGATGCGGCGAACGCGGCAATCAAGGGTTATCTTCTTGATATGCGCGAGATAGAAAATATCAACCTTGACGGCAGGTGGTGGACGCAGTCCTCAAACAAGGCATGGTCCTTCGGCGGTGCGCAGTATTTCGCGACCGGCGATATCACCACCATCGACGACATGGCTATCAGATGCATGTTCTTCAATAAGAAAATCATTGAAGACCACAACCTTAAGACCATCTACGATCTCGTTCACGACAACGAATGGACTTTCGATAAATTCTTTGAGTACGTTGAGATCGCCAAGAAGGACGACGGCGACGGCAAGGTTACGCTGAGCGACACCTTCGGCGCGACCGCGCAGACCACCTTCGGCTTCATGATGACCATGGGCACCGGAGAAATGCTCGTAGGCAAGGACAGCAACGACTGGCCCGTGCTCAGAGTTGCTACGGACAACGCCAGATTCATCGACGTCGTTACATATCTTACCGAGAAGGTCTCCGGCAACGACGGAATCTATCTCGGAGCGGACGAGGATATCAAACAGCTATTCGGAAACGGTCAATCCCTCTTCTACGGCGAGGTGCTTCTGCATGCGCAAACGATGCGTCTGAATTTTGATATCAACTTCGGTATCGTTCCCATGCCGAAATACAATTCCGATCAGGACGGCTACTATCAGTACACGACCGGCTACTGCACCACCGTAATCTGCTTCCCGAATACGACGAAGGGCGAGGCGCTTGATATGTCGTCGTTCATGGTTGAGGCGATGGCGATCGAATCCGTTGAAACGCTCACTCCGGCGTACTACGACGTATGTCTTAAGGGCAGATATGCGGACGATGCCGAGTCTGCCGAAATGCTTGATATCATCACTACAAGCGTTTCCTCCGACCTTGCCGAGATATACGGCTGGGGCGGCATCAAGACTGCGGTTCAGAATGCAATCTCCTCGGGCGATTCCATTTCCGGTATAATAAAGTCAAATACCGTATTGACAAACAAGGCTATTCAGAACGCCATCAAGGATTTCAAGGCGCTTAAAGGACAATAAAAGCTACGGGCAGAGCTGCAAAGGCTCTGCCCGGATTTTAAGGTCATTCATTCGCGGTGCCGGCGCTGTCAACGATGCTTTCGCCGAGAATATAAGCGGCGAGAACTCCGGCGGCGGATATGATCGCGCTCACCTCGGTGATTACGGAGTCACCTGCTCCGCAAAATACCGCGACGGCGGCTACGAAGCCTGCAAGTGCCGCCCAAAATTTGCGCGAGGAGAGCTTGCGACGCCAATCAATCTTCATTTTTTGCTCCTTTCCGACGAGTCGCTCTCAAGCAGACTCAGTCTTGTTTCGTGATTTCCGATTTTTTCAAAGAATATGCGGTTTTTTTCCGATTGCTCGTGAACGCTCTCGTCGAGCCTTACCACAGCTGC
The DNA here is from genome assembly GCA_051867815.1 of Eubacteriales bacterium. GTDB lineage: Bacteria > Bacillota > Clostridia > Oscillospirales > CAG-272 > CAG-390. Next base: position 6,165 of record JBJDZD010000069.1, read on the forward strand.
CTCGAGCGAGGTCAGGGTGCGATTGAGGCGTACGACAACGTTGAACACGGCAATCAGCGATCCGCACAGGGTCATCAGACCCGTCATGATCTCCCATGTCATGGTCATTTTCCTTTCTCCCGACTTATGCCGTAATACCTTGCGGCGATATTAATTATACATCAAGAAAAATCAGCACTACTGACAGAAAACTGTCCCAAAAAGATGAAAATGAAAGAAAACAAAATTCCCGACACCTCGCGCGGTGCTCTCGTTGCCGCCGAGCTTGAAAAGCTGTACCCCGATTCCGCCTGCTCACTTGAGTGGGGCGGTGAGGACGCATGGAAGCTGCTCGTTATGGGCAGACTTTCCGCTCAATGCACGGATGCGCGTGTCAATATAGTTTGCCGCGAGCTTTTCGCAAAGTACCCCACGCTCACCTCACTTGCGGACGGTGGGCTTGCGGATATCGAGGCCATCGTTCGCCCCTGCGGACTTTACAGAACAAAAGCCGCCTCGATAAAGGCGGCGTGCATTAAACTGCGCGATGAATACGGCGGAGAATTGCCGCGCGACGTCGATAAGCTCTGCGAATTTCCGGGCGTGGGGCGCAAGATAGCAAATCTTCTCTTAGGCGATATATGGGGCATCCCCGGTATAGTTGCGGACACACATTGCATTCGCATCTGCGGCAGGCTCGGATTTTACCCCCGGGAGCTTAAGGATCCCCAAAGGGTCGAGCGTATACTTGCCGAGGCGATACCGCTCGAGGCGCAAACAGAGACCTGCCACCGCCTCGTGGACTTCGGACGCGACGTCTGCCGCGCGCAATCGCCGCGTTGTGACGCCTGCCCCGAAAATCTGAAAAATATTTGCACAAAATATGAAAATTGTGTTGACAGCAACTTGAAAGCATGATATAATATTGTCGCATGATTGCAAAGTCATCATAAAGAAAGGAATTGACAGATGAACTTTAACAGACCCGCTCCCGTAAACGCGAGAGCATTTTATCAACAGAAATACAACATCTCGCGCGGCAACCTGCTGCTTGTCGTTGCGATGACGATTGTAAACGTAGTTATGGCAGCACTCGGCAGTGATTCATATTTTCTTTTCTCCGCTATTTTGCCCTATTCGCTTGCATTGAACGGCGCATTTTTCACCGGCAAAATGCCCGATGATTGGTACGGCCCGGAGATGTGGCCGGAGGGGAAGGCCTTCCTGCCGGACAGCTTTTTCTACGTGATGATTACCATTGCCGCGGTCATCTTGGTGCTCTATCTCGCATGCTGGTTCTTCTCAAAGAAGAATAAGACCGGCTGGCTCATTGCCGCCCTCGTGCTTTTCGGCATTGATACCTTTTATATGCTGTTTATCTACGGTATAGGCGCCAATTCGATATTGGATATCGTTTTCCATGCATTGGTTGTTTACTACCTCATCAGCGGTATCGTTTACAGCTTCAAGCTCAAGAAGCTGCCGCCGGAGGATGAAGTTATTGACGGTATTGTAACCGATATACCCGTCGCAGGTGACGTTCCCACGCCGCAAGAACCCGTTGCAGGTGAAGCTGCCGCACCCGAAGCTGCCGCACCGGAAACACCCGCTGCAGAGGAAGCTACCGAAGCGGATAGCGCACAGCCCGAATCCGGGGATAAGACCGAAAACTGAAAACAGAGAATAAAAACTGCCGATCTTGCAATCGGCAGTTTTTATGCATTTTTTCTCTTTTCACACTCAGCGAGTATTTCCGACTCGCCGAAGGTGTATGCACCGTTGCAGAAGCGGCAGGTGACCTCAAGCTCGCGCGGCTTGCCCTCGGCTTCTTGCTCGTCAAGAAGCTTGGTAACGTCGCGGCGGCCAAGCGAGGCGACCGCTTGAAGCATGCGCTCGCGCGAACAGGTACACTTGTATTCGACCTCGTTTTCGTCGAAAATATCAAATTCGATGCCCTCAAAAGCAATATTTGCAATCTCCTCAAGGGACAGTCCCTGCTCGAAAAGACGCGAGACGTTAGTGAGGTATTTTGCGTTGTTTTCTATCTTCGCGATAATCTCCTCGTCCGCAAAGGGAAGGAGCTGTATCATGATACCGCCTGCCGCAAGGCAGGAAAGGTCACGGTCAACGAGTACTCCGAGTGCGCAGAGGGTGGGGATCTGCTCGCTTTCCGCATAATACCGGGCAATATCCTCGGCGACCTCGCCCGTGGTTATCGGTATCGAGCCGCTGTAAGGCTCGCCATCGCCGTCGTCGCGGACGACGGTGAGCAGTCCTTGGCCGACGGCGCCGCCCACATCGAGCTTGCCTGACGGGTTGAGGGGAAGCTCAACGTCCGGATTCGTGATGTAGCCGCGTACACAGCCCAGCCAATCGCTGACGGCAATTATGCGGCCGGCAGGCCCGTCGCCGGACAAGCTGAGCGTGAGGGAATCGTTTTCCTCGCCCATCATGATGCCCATCAGTGATGCGGCGGTGAGAAGTCTGCCGAGCGCGGCGGTTGCGGTTGCACTCGTATTGTGATATGCATGCGCCGTGTTTACTATGTCACGCGAGTCGATAACGCTGATACGCGCCGAGCCGTCACGCGACATGGCGCGAAGAATTTTTGATTTTTTGATTTCCATATAAATAACCTTACTTTTTGCACTTGGCAACGAAGTACATCTTACCGTCGCTTTTTGCCGTTCTTTTCATATTCGTGCTTCCGTAAACGCCGCAACTCTCAAAGCCGGCGTTTTTCAGTTTGCTTTCGATCTCGGCGCGCGTGTAGCAACGCTCGCGCCAGAATTCATCGCGGCGCGTATACCTTCCGCTTTCCGGCTCGGTCTCCGTAAAAACGGTGAGATAAAAATCGCAAATGCCGCGCTTTTCGGAGTAATCATTCTGCCAATTGCAGAAAACCTCCCTCCCGTCCGCCGTCACGTCCTCGTACTGATAGGAATTCTTGCCGTATTCATCCCGAAAACGCTTTGGGGTGTTCACGTCAAAGATAAACAGACCTTCCGGATCGAGATAGTTGTGAACGAGCGCCAAGCATCGCTCAAGCTGTCCTTTTTTCGTCAGATGATTGAGTGAATCAAAGGAGCAGAGAACCGCTCCGACGGTGCCGTAAAGCTCAAAGGCTGTCATGTCCTGCAAAAGCAGGAGCACGTCGCCCGGGCAACGCTCGCGCGCAACTGCGAGCATTTCCGCGGAGAGATCGATGCCCGTCATGTCGTATCCGCGCTTTGCCATTGTGGCGCACAGAGTGCCCGTGCCACAGGCAAGGTCAAGAACGAGCCGGGGGCGCTCCGGAAGAAACGCATCAAAACAGCTCTCGGCAAAGTCTGCCCAAGAATTGTAAAGCTCCGGGGAGTTGATAAGATCGTATATGTGCGAGATCGCACCGTAGCCCTTCGAGTTGTTCATTACATCTCCATAAGTGGGAAGATGCGGTAAACGGTGCCTGCACCCATGACGACTATAGCGTCGCCCGGACGCGCCTCCGCACCGAGGACGGCAAGAGCGTCATCAAACGTGGGGCAATAGGTTGCCTTCGTGCCAATGGACTGTGCCAAAAGCGCGGAGCTGACACCGAGGGTGTCGGTTTCTCGTGCGGCGTAGATGTCAACGAGCAGAACTCTGTCCGCGGTATCGAGCGCGCTGACGAAATCGTCAAAGAGGGCGGCGGTGCGGCTGTACGTGTGTGGCTGATAGATGCAGAAAATTCTGCCGAAGCCCATGTCGCGGAAGCCCTGAAGAGTGACGGCGATCTCCGTGGGATGGTGGGCGTAGTCGTCGTAAACGTCAACGTCGCTCCACTTTCCCTTGTATTCCATGCGGCGACTTGCGCCGAGGTAGTGTGAAAGGCCGTCCGCAACGAGGTCGGGGTCAAGACCGCAGATCATTGCGGCGGCAAAAGCCGCAAGGGCGTTGTAGATATTGTGGCGGCCGGGAACGGAGAGATTGATGTGCGCGACGTAGCCGCCCCTGAAATAAACGTCAAATGCCGCCATTCCCGAAACGTATTCAACGTTTTGCGCGGTGTAGTCGCATCCGTCGGAGAAGCCGAAGGTGATTGCCGTTCCCATGTAGCCGGACATGGCGATGCGAACGTTGTCGTCGTCGCCGTTGACGACTGCAAAGCCGTCCGCACCCGTGATTGCCGCGTAGTCGGAGAACGAACGGCGCACCTGAGTGATACTGCTGAAATAATCAACGTGGTCAAGCTCTATATTGAGTATGACTGCGATATTGGGGTTAAAATCAAGGAAGGAATCCATGTATTCGCAGGCTTCGAAGACGAAATTTTCCTCGCCGCCTATGCGGTATGCACCGCCCATCTCGGGAAGCGCGGCACCGCAGAGCACGGTAGGGTCGCCGCCGGCGTGCATAAAGGAGAGGGCGCACATGGAGGTGCAGGTGCTTTTGCCGTGCATGCCGGAAACGCCGATGCGGTTGGTGTAGCCCGTCATGATGTAGCCGAGAAAGTCGGCGCGTGAAATGCAGGGAATTCCGCGCGCGAGCGCCGCGGTGTATTCGGGATTGTCCGCCGCTATGGCAACGGTGTAGACTATCACCTCGTAATTTTCGACGTGAGCCGCCTCGTGCGAGTAAAAGACCTCAATGCCGGCGGCCGAAAGGCGGTCGGTCAGGTCTGTGCGCATGTGGTCGGAGCCGCCTACGCGGTATCCGCGTATATGTGAGATGTGGGCAAGGGAGGACATGTTGATTCCGCCGATTCCGATGAAGTAGATGCTTGAAACGCCGCGGAGCATCTCCGATATTGCCTTGGCGCCGAAATGTGTATTTTGAATGGACATAACGTCTCCGATCTGCCGAATTATCGGCTTTATGTAAAGAATGTGTACTGCGAAATAAATTCTTTCGGTTTCTGTCACAGAAAAATTTGTTTTTGTTTGAATAATCGTCACATTGAAGGTATATACTATAATTAATAAATATAAAAATCTACCTCAAAATCACAACGAAGGAGAAGAAAAATGGAAATCACCGATGTAAAAATCAGAAAACTCTTTGATGAAGGACCGATGAGAGCTATCGTTTCCGTCACGCTTGACAATCAGCTCGCAGTCCACGATATAAAAGTCATCTCCGCAAGAGAAAAGCTCTTTATCGTCATGCCCAGCCGCAAAAACCCCGACGAAACCTACAGAGACATCGTTCATCCCATCAATTCCGAGTTCCGCGCGTCTCTTGAGAGCGCCGTGATGGCTGCCTACCGCGAGGCGCTGGCGAATGCCGAGGCAGAACGTGCGGCTGATGAAGATCCCGTCACCGTTTAAGGCAGAATACATTTTTCACGGTACCCCGAGAGGGGTGCCGTTTTTTACGGCTCGACCCTTCCGTGCGAGGGGAGGACTTCACCGTTTGCGAAT
>JBJDZD010000070.1:0-4775 GCA_051867815.1 Eubacteriales bacterium
GTCGCTGTCCTGACCGTTCTCATTGGTGTTGTTGTAGGTAGGGCATACGATAATCAGCGGAGCAAACACCCCGTTTTCTATCGCGTTGTCGATCACGTTTTTGAAATCCGATGGATTTTCAGGCACACCTAAAATGCCCGTTTCGTTACTCCAACCGCCGTGCATCAGATATAAAACATTGTACTTGTTTTCATCGGAATATCCGTATGGTAAATATACGATTGCACGCTTTGTCAGCGGCTTGTTTTCGCTTCCATAGGAAAAGGATTCGTATGTATCGTACAGGAGTTCTTCGAGATATCCCTGTTCGCTGGCACGAGAGTAATATTCACCCGGAATCTCCGACAGAATATCCGGAACAGACGGTTGAACATCGCTTCCATTTTCCGTATTACTGTCACTGCTGATTGGGGGCAATGAGGGAAGCTTGCCGCTGTCATCAGTTTTTGTGCAAGAGGTAAAAGTACTAAGCGATAATACAATCGCCAAAACCGTTATCATAAATTTTTTCATTTTTACCCTCCGTCATTTATCTGTTGAACAGCCAGCCCATGATTTCGCTGTCATAGGCAAATAGTGCGCCGCCACCGTGCTGATTGGTTGTTCCGCGTTCCGTAAAGTATTCGGTTTCTTTAATATCCAAGACAGCCAAATCGGAAATTTGTGCATCATCAAGCCCTTGTTTTCTGTATAATTCGCAAAGCCTTTCATATGTAGCGGAAATGCGTGCCGAGCCGTAATATTCGTCGTTTTTGCCAATTACAAAATAGACGGGTGTTCTACTGTCCGCAAGTGGTTCCAATGCGCCGTCCCACACCGAACTGACGTGCAGTACGGCAGTAAACAGTTCGGGACATTTTTCCACTACCAGCGAAAGTGTTTCACCACCTCCCGAATAACCGTTCATAAACACCTTGTTTTCATCAATGTTGTATGAACTCAAAAAGTATTCCGTGAGAACGATCGCCTGATTTGCCGAGGCATTGCCCCAATCGTTTAACTGCGGCGAAACGATAATCATTTTCGGATTATATTTTTGTGCTTCAAAGACAAAGTTTTCCTGACGCAAATTGATTCCGACGCCTTGAAAATAATATCCGCCATAACCGCAAAGCGACAGATAAAGCGCATAAGGTGTACTTCCGTCGTAGCTGTCGGGAACATATAGATTAAAATGTATTTCTCCGTATTCTTCAGAATGATACACATTATCTATAAGAAAACCGCGATAAGTTTCCTTGCCTGCTGTTACAAGACTGTTCGTCCCGCTGTTATTATCAGTCTGTTCTGTGTCATTTTTGTACGATATACTGTCATTTTCCGGCTGCTTTGTATTCTCACTGTCATGATGTACTGCCTGACATCCGAAAAGCGTTAAAGCGAAAACTACCGAAAGGAAAATGCCTATCATTGATTTGATATTGAGTTTCATATAAATCTATACCCTGATAAATATAATTAACCGTTCAAAAAACGGCGCTTTGTGCAAGACGGTATAGGTACGCTCTTACTTATACCGACTGCCTTTTGCAAGCAGTACCTTCTGTCTAATCCTCTATTTTTTTGCGTTATTAAAATCATATATGAGCCATACCGCATCGCCTTCAAGCCGCTTTACTTCTTTCAGAGCAAATCCGATAGCTCGATTTTTTGACTTCTCGGTACGTTCAAAGACAGTTACTTTCTGCTCTCCGTCAGCAGCAGGAGCAAGAACAAGGCTAAGCTCGTCGATCATTCCCGCATCCGCAAACGCCCAATCAATGTATCCGCCGCCCGCAATCATAAGCCTTTCGATACCGAACAAAGCGCGCAGTTTTTCCATGCATATGACGCAATCCAAATCGTCCTTGCCGGCAAAGATATATGAAATATCCAAGCTACGAAGATAATTAATATATGCGGAAGAAACGTTTTCGGTGAGCACTTCGATGATATGCTGTTTTCGTCCGTGTCTCTCCAGATAATTGTTTGAGTAAGCCAGCCTGCCGTGCCTGTCAACCGCCACTACCAACGCGCCTTTTGCATTGGGAGAAATATAATCTTCGCGAGCAGCGGGCATGGTTTCAAGTAAGTCTCGGACATACCCATCGCAAAAGTCGCGCATTGTAGTCGTACCGTATAAAATGGCGTTACAGTTAAAAAATTCGCGTTTTTCTCCGTATTGCTTTTGCGCCGCACGGCTTTCCGTCGTCGTCATATAGTTGCCTGTAATCGCGCCGTCCAGCGCACTGAAAATATGGCATACAGTGTATGGTCTGTTCATCATTTCTTCTCCCTGCATTTATGTCCGCCGAAAACATCTGACATCTGCATGGTATCGAGCGCGGAGTCTATTTCTCCGATCTCTTTTTCTGAAAGCAAAACCTCAGACGCCTTTGCATTCTCTCTCATTCTCTCAGTCTTGGTTGTACCCGGAATCGGGACGATAAACGGCTTTTTGCCGATGAGCCAAGCAAGGGCGATTTGCGCCGTCGTCGTATTTCTTACCTCCGCCATATATTCAAGCAATTTAACAAGCTTTGCGTTTTGCGCATACGCCTCGGTTTGAAATTGCGGCATTTCCCGGCGGTAATCCTTGTCGCTTTCAAAATGCGTTTTTTCGTTATACTGCGTTGTTAAAAATCCGTTTGCAAGCGGACTGAATGCCACGAAACCGATATTCAGTTCTTCCAAAACCTGAAACAGTTTTTCGTATTCCCGATACATCATAGAATATCTGTTCTGTATCGCCGTAACGGGGCAGACGGCGTGCGCTCGCCTTAAATACTCTTCGTTTGCTTCCGATATGCCCCAACGTGCGATTTTTCCCTCTTTGATAAGAGATGACATAACCTGCGCCACCTCTTCGGGAGAGACTTTCGGATCGATTCGGTGCTGATAATAAAGGTCGATACGTTCAATGCCCAACCTTTTTAAACTGCCTTCAACCGATTTTTTGATCGCTGACGGGCTGCTGTCGCAAACGATAGTGCGACCTTCGTGCTTTACGCCGAACTTAGTCGCTATCTGCACTTTGCCCTTAAAGGGCGTAAGCGCTTCGCCCACTATCTGCTCGTTGTTGGAATCCTCTCCGATATAACATTCTGCCGTATCGAAAAAGGTATATCCTGTTTCAACCGCTTCTCGTAAAAGACCGACTGCCTTGCTTTTTTCCATAGGCTCGCCGTATGCGTGAGAAATGCCCATACAGCCGAAGCCCACGGTGCTGACCTGCAGATCTTTTCCTAAAATTCTTGTACGCATTATTCCTCCGTTAAAATTCGTAAACCGTTTACCCAATTTGCAACCGTGTTTTTCGCTCCGCCGACGCTATTTCCCGAAACCGAAAGTGCCTGTTCTCTTAACACGGTGGAATCGGGGCAGAGCCTCTGCAAAGTGGAAAGGCTCCCGGCACCCGATGAACTGCCGTTATGTGAAAAGAACGGAATGATAGTCTTTCCCGATAAATCGTATTCTTCAAGGAAAGACCACACGGGCATAGGAAGATCGTACCACCAAATGGGAAAGCCGACGAATATCACATCATACTCAGCCATAATATCCGGTTCGATATGCTCCGAAAGCGCGGGACGAACGCCGTTATTGAGTTCGCTCTGCGCTCTGTCAAACACGTCGTCGTTCGTATAAGGCGTTTCAGGCACGATACGGAACAGATCGCCTCCCGTTTCTTCCGCAATCATATTTGCAAGCTGTTGGGTATTCCCCGACCACGAGAAATAGGCAATCAGGATTTTACTTTCTCCCGTTACGGGCTTTTCAGGATTATTGTCAATAGGGTTGCCGCCACCGCCGCAGGCTGCAAACGAAAACACCGTACAAAGCGCAAGCATTACCGCCGTAATCATTTTAATCAGTTTCTTCATTGCATTTCTTCTCCTTGCGATATTTTTGAATTGTCAAGCCCAGTTTCTTTATGTAATACGCCGCCGCAACAAATACGGTCGCCATCGCTGCCGTTTCTAATAAATAAACGAACGCCGTCTTGTTATAATCGAAATTTTTGAATTGCGTTAAGAGGAATAACTCCTCGTAAAACACTCTCTGAACGAACACGGCTACGCCGAAAGCGCAAACGCTGCTCACCGTCAGCCACCAAGCTATCCTTTCCGGGAGACGCGCAAAAATACCGATACGGTTTGCTTTCGAAACCATCCTGTCCCAGTGTAATCCGAGATGAATGCTCATTAGCACGAACGCCCATGCGGTAGAAAGCATATGCAACTGTCTGCCGAACTCCGCGCCATGCAAATTCAGGAAAGAAAATACCGTGCCCGAAATCATAACCGAACTTACGATACAGGCGAGCATTGCTACCATCAAAAGAACATTGATCGCCGTCTGCACTATGCGCAATGCGGTATATCTGCCTTTGAAAAGCACCTTATACCACTTATAATTCAGTGCGTTATGCAGAGCGAACAGTACAAATAAAGCAAGACCAAGCCACTCGTGAATGCCGTCGGAGATGAGATGCTCTTCCATAAGCAGCAGAAAGAGAATCAGCATTTCGGCATCAACGATTATTTTTACAGCTTTTTTACTCATTGTTGTCTCCGTGCGAACATTCAACACAGCTTGTCATATTCGTCGGTTACTTCTTCCAGCCATTCGCAATAAGAGCCTTCCGCAGGTACGGCAACCGCAAGATGCGAAAACCAACTGTCGGGAGTCGCACCGTGCCAATGCTTGACTTCGGGTGGAATATTTACCACGTCGCCCCTGTGCAGTTCCACCGCAGGCTTTCCCCATTCCTGATAATATCCTCTGCCTGCCGT
>JBJDZD010000070.1:4875-11284 GCA_051867815.1 Eubacteriales bacterium
TGTGCAGTTCCACCGCAGGCTTTCCCCATTCCTGATAATATCCTCTGCCTGCCGTACAGAGCAGAATCTGTCCGCCGCCGTGATGAATGTGCCAATGGTTGCGGCAGGACGGCTCGAACGTGACATTTGTAATTTTGACGCCTTTACTTGTCAGTTCATTTAAATAGCTTTTGCCTGTGAAGTACTCTGCATAAGCAGTATTTTCTTCACCGAAAGCAAAGGGATTATCCTTTTCAAATTCGTCAAATTTCATAGCTTATTCTCCTTTTTTACTTCTTTTCAACGGTAATCGTTCCGCTGTAATTTTCAATCACACTTAAATTGCTCGTTATTTTTCCAATGGGAACAACGGGAACAACTGTCTGATCTCTGCTTGCGTTATAAATCATCGCAATGCTCGGTCCCGGTTCCCAATATGCAAGAGAACCGAGTTCGTAACTCATCTGTGGCGGCTCATCGGGGAAATACGAAAAACTTTGCGGCAAATCGAAAGCCCGTGCAAAATTCGGAGCAGGATGCCATGTCGACACCGTCAATGGCAACATATCCGCCACCGCCCTTGCTGTTTTGTTGTCGAACAATACCGCTTCGAGAACCGTATCGCCTGCCGTAATCGTGATTTCCATATATACGGTAGCGGTATTGAATTTTTCGCCGTCAACAGGGATAAGACTTCCAGATGTTTCTTGTGATGTTTCGTCCGTTATTTCGCCATCCGTTATTGTTTCACGATCATCCGTAATCGGCGGATTCACATCCGGCATTGTTTCTCCGCCGTTATTGCCTGCATATGAACAAGCCGCAAACGATACAAATGAAACCAGAAGAATCGCCGCACAGAATATTGCCGTAAATTTATTTTTCATAGCCACCTCGTAAGCACTGAATTTGTGAGCTGATATCAATAACAGTCTTAAACCGCCCTGCCCATGTTATAGGCTTTCTGCATGGCGGGTGTATCTTTGATTTTTCCTTTTTCGTATACGCCTGTCCCCCAAATGACCCCTTTTTCGATCGCGCCGTCAACACAATCCGCATAGCCGCGCAGACAGGAAAGCGAAGTCAGGCACGAAGCGCGTTCGGCATCCGCACAGGTCAGGATATAGTAAAATTCTTTATTCTTTACCTCCAGCCACCGTGCGACCGTACGGTCGATGACCGCCTTAAGCTGTGCGTCAATCGAATAAAAGTAAACCGGACTTGCTAAAACGATAACGTCCGCTTCGATCATTTTTTGCAGAACTTCCGCCATATCGTCATGGATTGCGCACGTGCCGCCACTGCTTTTGCAATAATAACAGGCTTTGCAATAGCCGATATCCTTTTCGGCAACCCTGATTTTTTCGACATCATTGCCGCTTGCTTTCGCACCGCGCATAAATTCGTCGCAGAGCAGGTCCGAGTTTCCGCCTTTTCGGGGACTGCCCGACAGGATCAAAACTTTTTTGCTCATATTGAGTTTTCTCCTTAATTGTTTTCAAAAATATTCGATAAGAACGTATCAAACAGCGGAATCCAGTTTGAGTTAATGTTTCCTGCACCGAATCCGTGGGGCTGTCCCTCAAAGACGTGCGATTCCACAGTTACACCTGCCTGTCTTACTGCCTCCACGTTCTGATTGAACTGACTGTAAAACGGGTCGCGCGTCCCGTATGCGTAAAACGTAGGAGGTAGATTGCCCTGACGCAGAGTTTCCACATTGTTGTTGGATACGGAAAGTCTGCCGTAGAACGAGTAAATATGGCCGACCGCCGCCACATCGGCATTCACGCTGTCAAGCTCATCGGGAATATAATTGCGGTCTAACTGCGTGGGCGAAACGTTGCCTTTCCAATTCAGCGCGTGTTCTCCGCAAAGAATTCCTCCGGCAGAGAACCCGACGATTGCAATATCATTTTCATCTATACCGTAATCTTCCGCATGATAACGAACGTATCTGACCGCCCGTGCAAGGTCAAGTGCGCTCTCCGCTTGGGAATAAGGACTCAATCTGTAACTTACGATAAAGCACTGATAACCGAGTGCTGATAGTTTTTCCGCAACGGGATAACCTTCGTTTGACATACTTTTGAACGAGAAAGCTCCACCCGGGCAGATCAGAACCGCGCCCTTAATTTTTCCCTGTGCGGGATATGTAAGGATATGCGGACGGAAATCAGCGGGGTCGTTGCTGTTAAGATTTCCGCGCCATGCGGGAATCTTATCGTCGTCCCAAAGATAGATCGTCTGTCTTTCGGTCGGCGTAGGCGCGGTGATATCCGCTTTCGGCGAAAAATCAATCGTATCAAGATATGCGTCTATTTCCGCCTCGTTGCTTGCTCGCGTAAATAAACCTTCGTGTACGTTAGCATCCACGGCACATCCGCGCACAAACCCCATAGAAGTTTCAAACTGTTCGACGTTCATCGAAGCGGACTGCGAAAACGGATAAATATCCTTATCCGCCAGATTGTTGCTCTCCAAAAACGTTCCGATAATCATCGGTGCCGTCCACCACCAGATCGGATAACCGATAAATATAACGTCGTACTTTGATACGTCTATCGGATTTTTGATGGCGGGACGGGCGTTATTGTCGCGTTCTTCCAGCGCAACTTCCGTGCATTTTGTGTAATCGGTCGCATAAGGTGTTTCCGGCTCGATTTCATATAGATCTCCGCCGGTTTTTTCGGCGATATACTCCGCCATTCGCTCGGTATTTCCCGAACTCGACCATGAAAAATAGGCGACAAGGACATGAACGCTTGACGGGATGTCCGGCGTTTCTATGGGAGGTTCAGTTGATTCCGATGGATTTTCAGTTGTATCCGTTGGTTTTTCTGTTGTGTCCGATGGAGCATTGGGTGTTTCCGACGGCTTGTCTGTCACATCCGATGTATGATCTGTTGGCGGCAGATCCGAATTTATGTTATTATTACAAGCTGATGTTGAGAGCAGGATCAAAAAAGCAGTTATGAAACACATCAGCTTTCTGAATGTTTTCTTCATATTCATCCTCCGTAGTGTATACTCCTTTCGGATTGGCTTCAGGAGTTCTTCTCAAAGCCGAGCGATCTTACCCACTCGGCAATTTCCCCTTCCGCATCCTGAATGTGATTTCTTGAAATGGAAAGACCGTTCAACACTTCTGCGTCAGGTTCCAATCTTCTTATTGTAGAAATCGTATTGGAAAAACCGCTTCCGCCGTGTGTATTAAAGGGAATGATCGTCTTTCCCGAAAAATCATAAGTATCAAAAAACGTATAAAGGATCATGGGCATATCGCTCCACCAATTCGGGTAGCCGACAAATACCGTATCGTATTCGTCGAAGTTCTCTATTTCACCGACAAATGCAGGGCGCGCGCCGTTTCTTTGTTCATCCCTCGCCAAATCGACAAGCGCGTCGTGATCAGTGGGATAGGGCGTTTCGGGGACGATACGGAAAATGTTTGCGCCCGTATTCTCCTGAATGACGTATGCCATATACTGTGTATTACCCAGCGTCTGACCGTCGATTACAACCGTGCTGTTGTCCACATTGTCGGGCATGGAGAAATAGACAACGAGTGTTTTACTTTCCGTATTCGTCGGTCTGTCCGTATCAGGCGTAATATCGGGCACTGTGCTGTTTCCCGTATTGCACGCGGACAAGGAAACAAGAACAATTGCAATCGCGCAAAACAGGATCGAAAAACGAGGAAATATATTCTTAAGTAACTCTGACATTTTGCACTCTCCAAAACGATTATTTTAGTTTTGTTCCGTCAGAGAAAGCGTTTCCAACCTGCTCTCCGAAAGCAATATATTTATTATTAACCGGGTCGAATGAAACGGGACGGAATTTTGACGGATCGATCTTGCCGTTTTCTCCGAGTACGCTCTCATCCGCGCTTACATTTATGATCTTGCCGATGATCAGTCCGTCAGCCGTCGTTTTAACATATTCGCATTCCAAAGCCATCGGAAGCTCGTTAATGACAGGGGCATCCACAAATTGGCTCTTAGTCTGCGTGAACCCGGCTTTTGCAAATTTGGCAGGTTCGTTATTTGCGGAAACGAGTCCGACATAATCCTCCGCAACCACATGAACCGCATCTCCGACACTTACGGTAAATGCCTTGCGATTCAAAATGTTCTCTGTGGTTTTATGCGATGCAGACAGGCAAAGGCCGATATATCCTCTGTCAACGATTCCACACCACGCCGCGTTCATCGCGTCGGGGTTGCAGTTTTCGTCATAGGTTGCAATGATCAGGACGGGCATCGGATAAAGCCACGTCTGCGCTCCGAAATTTTTTCTCATATTTTTATCCTCCTTGATCACCAATTCTTTTTATCTTTTCTGTGGTCGTTGTTGTGCTTGCGTTCTTCCACCATCTTTACGAACCATTCGACCATATTCGGGTCGGTGTGGGAGAAGAATGAACTCTGTTTTTTATCGAGGCTTGCCATGATTGCCATATCTTCAGCGGAAAGCTCGAAGTCGAACACGTTGAAATTCTCCGCCATTCTTTCGATATGCGTAGATTTCGGAATGATTACGATGCCTCTCTGCAACTCCCAACGCAGAATGACCTGCGCCACCGTTTTATTGTACTTCGCCGCGATCTTTGCAATGGTTTCGTTTGTAAATAAGCCACCTCTGCCTTCGCCGAACGGTGCCCACGCTTCGATCTGTACGCCGTACTTTTCCATCCATTTCTGCGCCTCGGTCTGCTGATTGAACGGATGCGTTTCCACCTGATTGACCATAGGCTTGATGCGCGCGAAAGAACAAAGGTCGACCATTCTGTCGGGATAGAAATTGGAAATGCCGATTGCGCGGAGTTTGCCCTCCGCATACAGCTCTTCCAAAGCGCGCCACGCTCCGTAGTAGTCGGCAAACGGCTGATGCAGAAGCATCAGGTCGATATAGTCGGTCTGCATTTTCCGAAGCGATTCGTAAACCGATTTTTTCGTTTCCTCATATCCGTAATGCTCGATCCAAACCTTGCTTGTGATGAAAAGCTCCTTGCGCGGTATGCCTGATTTTACGATAGCGTTTCCAACCTCTTCCTCGTTAAAATAACTCTGCGCCGTGTCGATATGGCGATACCCGACTTTTAGTGCGTCGAGAACGCACCGTTCACATTCTTCCTTGCTCACCTGATACACGCCGTAACCGAGCTGCGGCATTTTTACCCCGTTTGATAAAGTTACATACTGCATTTTAAGTACCTCCGTATTTTGGATGATAATATTGTAGCATACGGCTGATCATAAGGGAAGTACAACTTGGTTCATCGTATCAATTAAAAGTTTACGCAAAAAAAGAAAGCCCGGATTTATTTCCGAGCTACCTTTTGCACAATATCTATAAATTTTTTTACTTGTCTTGATGGGGATGGAGAATAGAATATTCCGAAGGGTATCTTATGCGTCCAATCGGTTGGCACAAGTTTTAATAGCGGATGCACATCTTCCCAACCCTCAGCCGTAATGATGGGAATATTCTCTTTCACGGCTTGATTGTACGCGTTGATATTGAACATCGAAAAATCTTCAATCGTCACACCATTTACCGTCAGTTCTTCTCGCAGTGCGTCAATATAAGTGTTCCAGCCCTTCCGTATCACCATAACCCTGTGATTTTTAAGGTCGCCAAGCCCGATTCTGTCTTTTTTACCAAGCGGATGATTGATAGGAACTGCCAACAAAATCCGTTTATCATATAAATGTGCAGCCAAACAGCCTCTTTCATTCAGGAAATCATCATCGTAAAGACCCGCAACAATATCAATATGTTTTCCGAGATTGCGGAGAATTTCAACCGAGTTTACGGGATTGTTTTCAAACGGGATCAGCTCGATCTTGAGATTTTTATCGTACAAATGAATTTCGTCCCAAATATCGAGCAGAAATTTTGCAGGCGTCATAATGGAAGTGCCGATGCGGATCGTCTGATTCTTTTCTTTGTTTTCTATTTCTCTTGCCTTTTCGATAGCACGAGCGGAATAATCCATCAAATATTTTGCATCCTGCAACAGACTTTTACCCGATTCGGTGAGTTGCAAACCGTGATTCGTCCGTAAAAACAGGGAAATTCCGAGTCGCTTCTCAAGCGAATTGATCTGTTTCATGACAGCCGTGGATGAAATAAACAGCGTTTCGGCGGCTTTGGTAAAACTGCCGCTGTCTGCAACGGCTATAAACGTTTCGAGCTGTGGATTATACAAATGAAGCACCTCCTTTATGGCATCAACTTTCGGTTATTGCTATTATACCATAAAACGATGTTGTTGGCAATATATTATCGTCTGATTTTGAAATTCTGCTGCTCAAAATATATTTACTTTTGGCAAAAAATAGTGTATAATATTTTCACAACCCACCGAAAGGAGCCCAACCATGCCGATCACCGACGAAGAATTAAAAGCCATATTCCGTGC
>JBJDZD010000071.1:0-2137 GCA_051867815.1 Eubacteriales bacterium
GTCGGCAAAGCCACCGAAAAAACGAATTTTTATTAAATTTGTTGACTTTTACAATCGGCTATATCGGCAGTAAATTTTGGAGGCTGAAATGAAAACTTTCACGCTTGATGCGAATATAATGAATATTGATGCCGCGCGCGAGGCGGACATGATCTGTTTTTGCCCGAAGCAGAGCAAGCTGCTTCCATGCCGCGCCGTTTGGCGCGAGGTACTGATCGATGCGCTCCGCCGCGACGTTCCCGTCTCGGCGATACTTGAGGGCTTCGACGGATGCTTGTTGCCGAACGAATACGACGCGCTCTGTGAACTGCTTTCATACGTCAGCTTCATCTTTCTCGATTCGGGCACAGCCGCGCTCTTTCTTCCGGAGGGCGTTTGCGAGCCGGAAGATATGCTTCGCGCCATACATAATCGCTTCGGCGTTTGCAGCGTCGGCTTGACCGACCGCAATCTCGCCTTCGACGGCGAAAAAACTACACCTATGGAGGTTTGAAAATGTTCAGAGAGATCGATCCCATCGAACTTGAAAAATTTAACGCATTCCGCGCCGTGGGCAAGGATTGGATGCTCATTACGGCGGAGGCGGACGGCGTTCGCAACGCAATGACGGCTTCTTGGGGCTTTATGGGCAACCTTTGGCACAAAAACGCGGCGATCTGCTTCATCCGTCCGCAGAGATTCACTCACGGCCTGGCCGAAAGCGCCGACCGTCTCAGCCTTTGCTTCTTCGGACAGAATTACCGCGCAGAGCTTGGCAAGATCTTCGGTGCAAAGAGCGGACGAAACGTCGACAAGGCCGCAGAAAGCGGCTTTCATTACACGTATTTTGACGGTGTTCCGGCATTTGAGGAGGCCGAGGTCGTGCTTGTCTGCCGCAAGATGTATACGGATAAGATCAAGCCGGAGAATTTCCTCATTCCCGAGATCGACGCGAAGGCGTACCCACTCAAGGATTACCACACCGTTTATATCTGCGAGGTCGAGAAGGCGTTCGTCAAGGAATGACGAAAACGCACGATTCGAAATAAACGGCAAAGCAACCAAGTTCAGCCGAAATGATCAGGCAGACGAGGTTGCTTTCCTTTTTACGACTGCTCACGCCATCCCAACGCCACGCCCTCGCCGCGCGGTCGTCAATGAAAACGCAGTTTTACAAGCGGTTATTACAAATTAAAAGCTACCTCGATCTCGCGTATCTCTTCCTCGCTGATCGGGACGATGGTGCCGTTTCTCACCGCGATGTCACAGAGCGATTCCGCGCCGAACTCAAGCACCTCAAGGCGGTCGTATGCATTGAGCAGAGAGGTTCCGGCAACGATCACGCAATCGTTTTCGACGATGGCAATGGGCGACTTCATGCTTATGGTATCAACTATGCGCTCAGGCGCGGTTTCAATAGTTCCGTATGGATGCCTGTTTGTATTCTTCAGGCAGATATATCCCTCGGGAATCATGTGGGAATTAAACTGTGCATCCGTGGCGGCAAACGCCATTACGTAGGGCGCGCGAGAAAAAGCAATGCTGTCAATATCCTCGTGCGCGGCAAAGATCTTCTGCGCTATGTCGGCGAAAACGGACGGGGTCTTGCCCTTCTCGCATTCGTCGCCCTCAACACGCACGTGCATATCGGGACTGAGACGAAGCAGGTCCTCCTCGTCGGGAGTTATGATGAAGCCGCGCTCCGTTCTCTTTGCAAACGCGCCGACTCCCATCGTAAAGAGCTGATGGCGGCAGCATCTTTCGCACATTGCGGATATTTCCGCTCTTGACGCGTTTTCGTCGCCGTCGAGGGTCGGAGCAAAGGATTTTACATTGTCTTTGAGCGACAACTGCTCTTTTGTAAGCACGCGCGGCTCCTTTTTCAGCATTGCCGCGGCAATACCCGTTCTTGCGGAATAGTCAAGTGCCTCAAACATCATAAATGCTCTCTCAAGGCTCTCCGCGCCGAGAACGACACCGTGGTTTTCAAGCAGGACGGTATCGCAGCCGCCGGCAAATCTCTCCGAGATAAGCTCACCGAGCTTTTTACTGCCGGGGAGCGCGTATTTTGCTATCGCGATCTTGCCGCAGAGCTTGGAAACGCCGGGCAGGATGTCAAGCTCGGGCATCTTGTGCTCAAGACTGTATGCAACGAGTG
>JBJDZD010000072.1:0-2115 GCA_051867815.1 Eubacteriales bacterium
AAGGCTCTGCCTTGAGAATCCGCCGCCTTTTGAAAAAGGCGGGCGAAAACTTTCGTTATTTGGTTTGTGCGTCGGTCGGCGAACGGCGAAAACTCTTCATAAGTTTAGTTGGTGCGTGATTTCGTTTTCAGCGCGCGGATGGCGTTAAGCACGGCCAAGACCATCACGCCGACATCGGCAAAAATGCCGAGCCACATATTCGCATAGCCGCAGGCGACCAATGCAAGGCAGACAAACTTGACGACGAGCGAAAAGACGATATTCTGCTTGACGATTCTCAGGCATTTTCGCGAGATCCGGATTGCCTTGGCTATTTGTGCCGGGTCGTCGTTCATCAGTACAACGTCCGCCGCCTCGATAGCGGCATCCGAACCCATCGCACCCATTGCAATGCCGATGTCGGCACGCGCCAGCACCGGTGCGTCGTTGATTCCGTCACCCACAAATGCAACGGTCATTTTCTCATCCAGCAGTCGCTCTACCTCACCGAGCTTCTCGTCGGGGAGCAGTCCTGCGCGGTATTCGTTAATGCCAAGCTCGGCGCAGACCGCATCTGCGATCTTTGCACTGTCGCCCGTCAGCATGACGGTACGGCGTACGCCGACAGCTACGAGCTGTTCGATCGCCGCGCGGGAATTGTCCTTAATGACGTCGGATATCAGTATGATTCCGGCAAATTTACCGTCAATTTCTACATAGACGGCTGTGCGCGCGCCGTCGTATTCGGGTGCATCCGCGACCAATTTACGGTTACCCACGGCAACACGCAAGCCGTCCACCCTACAGCGCACGCCCATGCCGGATATTTCCTCGATCTCGCTCGTGCGCGAGCGGTCTATCTCACCGCCGCAGGCGGCTATCAGGCTTTTTGCGATCGGATGCGACGACGCACATTCCGCGTGCGCCGCGATCTCAATCAGCCGCTCGCGGTCGAGCGTGTTGTACGCGACATCCGTGACCTCAAAAACGCCGCGCGTCAGCGTTCCGGTCTTATCGAGCGCCACGCAATCCACCTTTGCAAGTGTTTCAAGGTAATTCGAGCCTTTGATCAGGATGCCTTCTCTGCTTGCGCCGCCGATTCCGGCAAAAAAGGAGAGCGGAATACTGATAACGAGCGCGCACGGACAGCTTATGACGAGGAAGGTCAGCGCGCGGTAGAGCCAAACGGAGAAGCTCGCCCCGTTGCCGAGTGCCATCGAAACGATGGGCGGCACGACTGCGAGCGCAAGCGCCGCGCCGCAGACCGCAGGGGTGTAAACTCTTGCGAATTTAGATATGAATTTTTCCGATTTGGATTTGCGCGAGCTTGCGTTCTCAACCAATTCGAGTATTTTTGAAACGGTCGAATCGCCGAACTCCTTGGTCGTTCGTATCTTAAGCATGCCGGAGGTGTTGATACATCCGCTGACGACCTCGTCGCCCTCGCGGACCGTGCGCGGCAGGCTCTCGCCCGTCAGCGCGGAGGTGTCGAGCGCGGAGCTTCCCTCGGCGACGATTCCGTCAAGCGGTATTTTTTCACCGGGCTGAACCACGATAACGCTGCCCACGCCTACCTCAGAGGGGTCGACCTTGACGAGCTTGCCCTCTCGCTCGATATTCGCGTGATCGGGGCGGATATCCATCAGTTCCGATATGCTTTGTCGGCTCTTGCCGACGGCGATGCCCTGAAACAGCTCACCGATCTGATAAAAGAGCATGACGGCTATCGCCTCGTTGTAGTCGCCGCTTTGTTCGTAGACTGCCAGCGCAAATGCGCCCACGGTCGCTATCGCCATGAGGAAATTCTCGTCCAGAAATTGACGGTGAAACACCCCCAGCGCCGCGCCCGTCAGTATGTCGTATCCGATGAGCAGGTAGACCGCCGCAAACAGTATAAAGCGAGGCAGGCCCTCAATGGGGAGCAGATTCAGCAATACGGTTGCCGCTGCGGAGACGACGATCCGCCAAAGCATTGTTTTATGCTTGCGTTTCATTGGATCTCGATCTCAAATCCGCGCTCAACGCGGCGGCAAGCCTTAAGTATATTCTTGACGACCGCTTTTTCGTCCGCGTCGTCTGCGAACTCAACGGTCATTTTCTGTGTCATAAAATTAATCGCGGCCGAAAGTACGCCCT
>JBJDZD010000073.1:0-10943 GCA_051867815.1 Eubacteriales bacterium
AAAGCGCAGTACGGCTGCCCCGTTATTATCACGGGCGACTTCAACTGCTCTAACACCTCCGATTCGTATAATTATTTCATGAGCAAGAACGGCATGACCAACGCGCTTACAAGCTCTGAGTATTATTACAACGCTCAGGGCACCACCTCCATCGATTTCATCATGATAACCACGGGCGACGGTACCTTCAAGGGTTACCGGAAGCTCCAGCAGAACGGACTCAACAAGGTCTCCGACCACTGGGCAAACCTTGCGGATATCGACCTGAAATAAAAATGAAGGCAGTCGCCCCGGCGACTGCCTTTCTGTTTTAGTTGCGCAAAAGTAATTTTACTTTTTGAAAAAATCAAAAACATATTGACATTTGTCAATGTATGGCGTATAATATATATAGACAATCATCGATAGGAGGCAGCTTGATAAATGAACGAAAGAAGAATTGCACTGATTTTCAAAGCGTTTTGTGATGAAAACCGCATCAAAATTATTAAATCATTGCGTTCGGGTGAAAAATGCGCTTGCAAGCTTCTTGAGGAACTCAATGTTACTCAACCGACACTTTCCCATCATATGAAGATTCTGTGTGACAGCGAAATTGTTGTCGGTCACAAAGAGGGCAAGTGGATGCATTACTCAATTTCGGCAGAGGGGGTAAAGATGGCCACCGATTGCTTAAAGGAACTGACTTCGGCAGATTGCGGATGTGAAAATAAGTCGTGTTGTGAAAAGTAAAGGAACTCAAAGCCGGTCCGCACGACTCCTTTACAGGGTTATATATAGATACATTTGAATATATTTATGTTTGAAAGGGTGATCTTTGATATGGAAGCATTAAAATCAGTTTGGGACTTCTTTCAAAATGAAGTACTCGGTATGAGGTGGCTAAATCGGTTCATCGGAACTATGTTGAACGCTTGCGGTTTGGATATAACAAGCCGAATCGGCGGTAGCATTCAATTCTTTATTTACGATACAATCAAAATTATGGTCTTACTTGGCTTTTTGATTTTGATTATTTCATATGTTCAAAGCTATTTTCCGCCGGAAAGGACAAAACGAATACTCGGCAGATTTCACGGAATAGGTGCCAATATCATTGCCGCATTACTCGGTACAGTAACTCCGTTTTGCTCTTGTTCATCTATACCGCTGTTCATTGGATTTACAAGCGCAGGCCTACCGCTTGGAGTAACCTTTTCTTTCCTTATTTCTTCACCAATGGTTGACCTTGGAAGCTTTGTAATTTTAATGAGTATTTTCGGGTGGAAGGTTGCCGCTGTTTATGTTGTGCTCGGCCTTGTAATAGCAGTTGCCGGCGGTACGCTGATTGAAAAGATGCACCTTGAAAATCAAGTGGAGGAATTTATCAAAAACGGACATTCCATTGATGTTCCGCAGGAAGAATTGCACTTCAAAGACCGTATTAAATACGCTTGGGAGCAGGTAGTTGCAACAGCGAAAAAAGTCGCTCCTTATGTCCTGATCGGCGTAGGTATCGGTGCGATCATTCACAACTGGATTCCCGAAGATTTTATTGTAAAAGTTCTCGGGGACAACAATCCCTTCGGCGTTATCCTTGCTACGATTGCAGGTGCGCCGATGTATGCAGATATTTTCGGTACGATTCCGATTGCAGAAGCCTTGCTCGCAAAGGGTGCTTTGCTCGGCGTTGTCTTGTCGTTTATGATGGCGGTTACAACACTTTCACTGCCGTCCATGATTATGCTGCGCAAGGCAATAAAGTCGAAATTGCTTGGTATATTTATCGCTATTTGTGCTGTCGGTATTATCGTTGTAGGCTACTTCTTCAACGCTATACAAAATATAATTATTTAATTCCCGGAGGTGATTTATTATGGCATTATTTAGTTTTGGTAAGAAAAAAGAGAGGAAAAAGGCTCCCACCGGTGTATGTCATTGTGGCCGTCCTGCAGGTGAAGTAAGCGAGATTACAAATGATTGCTGTTCCGGCGCAAAAGGCGGTATCTGCTCAATAAAAGTTTTGGGAGCAGGGTGCAAATCCTGCCATGAGATGTACGAAAATGCAAAAGAAGCCGTGAAAGCAATGGGTATGTCGGTGGAAGTGGAATATATTACCGATATGCAAAAGGTAATGGAATACGGTGTTATGAGTATGCCTGCTCTTGTCATCAATGAAAGAGTCGTATCTATGGGCAAGGTACTTAAAGCTGCCGACGTTGAGAAATTGATCCATAGATTAGGCTTTTGAATTCTGATGATCAAACAATATATTGCTCCGGACACACGATCTTAACAGCCAAAGGAGCAGTACGGCTGTCTCTTTATCATCACCGGCGACTGCCTTTTCGGTGAACAGAGAAAAGGGAAAAGGCGAAAAGCCAAAAATCCGAACTCGGATGCGTTCGGATTTTTGGCAAGTATGAGCGGAATAGATATCACTGCTTTTTCTGCAATTAAAATTGATATTATCAAACAATTAATAAAATCGCGCAGAGCGCGATGAAATCTTCGGCTAAAGCCTCAGATGAAATTAAATCCGCCGCGTCCTTATCCCCGCGAAGCGGGATTTCATCGCGAAGCGATTTCATCCACGCAAGTGGATTTATTCCGCCATCGGCGGA
Source organism: Eubacteriales bacterium (assembly GCA_051867815.1). Taxonomy (GTDB): domain Bacteria; phylum Bacillota; class Clostridia; order Oscillospirales; family CAG-272; genus CAG-390. Next base: position 2,604 of record JBJDZD010000073.1, read on the forward strand.
TTTAGTTAAAAAAAGCCAAGTCGAAAGGCTTGGCTTTTTTCTGGCGGAGAGAGAGGGATTCGAACCCTCGTTGGGGTATTAGCCCAAACACGATTTCCAGTCGTGCGCCTTAGACCAGCTCAGCCATCTCTCCATGGCAGCTTGCGCTGACCTGAATATTATATCATAAACAAAGCGAAAAATCAATACCTTTTTCGAAATTTTTTGAGTTTTTAACTAAAAAATCGAAAAAAGCGATGCAAGCATTATTTTAATAGCATCAAAAGCTCTGCCAAACGGTAATATCCGCGCTCGGCGGCGTAATCATATGCAGTCATACCGTCGTCGTCGGTCGCACGGACGTCCGCACCGCGCGAGAGAAGCAGCTCGGCGCACTCAATGGCTTTGGCTTCATCCTTGGTGTATTGCGCGACGGCTATTAGGGCGGTTTTGGTCATAGAGTCCCTTTCATCCACTTCGGCAAATCCTCTGCTGAGAAGCTCTTCGGCATAACCGCAGTATCCGCCGCGCAGTATCGAATGAAGCACGCTCGTTTCGTCCGAGCGGGTCGCGCCGCCATGCTCAAGCAGATAAATTATCGCCTCAAAGCGCAGGGTGTCGGCATCGTCGTTCGCGCCTTGCGCGAAGTGTTTTGCTAATTCACAGGATATCGGGCCGGAGGAGGCGTAGGCGTTCGGGTCGGCTCCGTGCTCGATGAGGAGCTTGACTATCTCAAAGGCGGTCTCGTCAAACGTCCCGACAGTAGCCGCTTCAAGTGGTGAGAGACGACCGTCAATAAAGAAATCGGGGTCGGCACCGTTTGCCAAAAGCACTCGGACGGCTTGAAGATTTCGGTAACGGCAGGCTTCCACCAGCGGGATGCGCACGCCGCTCGTTTTGGTGAAATTATCCGTCCAGACGGGCGCGGAGGTGGCGTTTGCAAGCTTGGTGTCAATTTCCTCGCCCGCCGCGATCTTGTCGCAAAGCGCGGCGACGGGAATGTATTTGAAGGCGCAGAATATCGCCGCACCTATGAGGATGAGGCACAGTGATATGAATACGGTGGGAATAATGTATTTTTTGATATTCTTCATTTTTGCGCCTCGGTATGATTCAGTATGTCACCAATGACGTCCGCTATTGCCGCTACGGTGTCCGATGCGCACATGGAAACGGGATTTGAGCGCGCCTCTGCAAGCTCTCCGGACGCTCCGCCGATATAGGCGGCGAGAGCGGCGGCTTCAAGCGCATCGGGAATATAGGCGGCGGTGGCGGCGAGAATGCCGGAGAGAACGTCGCCGCTTCCGGCGGTTGCCATTCCGGGGCATCCGCGGTCGCAGATATAAACGGTGCTGCCGTCCGTGATGACGGTCGAGGGTCCTTTCAAAAGCAGCGTGCATCCGCATTCCGAGGCGAAAACCTTGGCGCAGTCGATGGGTGCCGCGAGGATATCGCTTACGGAAAGACCGCAAAGGCGCGAAAATTCCATGTTGTGCGGAGTGAGTATCAGCTCGCATTTTGCGGACTTGATCGCTTCCCGTCCGAGACGGGAGAGCAGGGTAAGTCCGTCCGCATCGACGATGAGCCTGCCGCTGTAATTATTAAGAAGATAAGAAAGAGTTGCTTTTGCACCGTCCGAAAGCCCGATGCCCATGCCGAACGCGATGGTTTTGACCCTTGCCGCAAGCGCGGATATCTCGCCCTCACAAAAAGCAAGCTCTCCCCCGGCCACGGTGAGGGGGAAGACGGTTGCTTCAAGTATCTCCGGTATGACGTATGGTAGTATTGAGCGCGGAACTGCCAGCATTGCCACGCCTGCGCCCGATCGCATTGCGGCGTTTGCCATTGCGGCAAGGCGAAGGGCGCCGCTGTATTTTTCCGAGCCGCCGATAAGGGCAACGTATCCGTATGTGGATTTATTGGAAAAATTCTTCCGCTCCGGTATGCTCGCCGCAGTTGGCTCGTAGAGATAATAGGGCTTCTCTAAGGGTTTGATACCGATGTCGAAGGCGATCTTCTCACCGATAACGTCCTTTGCTTTGTTCAAAAAATGCCCCGGCTTGAAGGATCCTACAGCGCAAGTTATGTCCGATAACGCAATCGTTTCTCCCATGCCGCTATCGCCGTTCATGCCGCTGTTTATATCGACGGATACCTTGTATGCGGACGATGAATTATACTTTTCGATTGCAATTTTTGCAAGTCCGTGAGCTTCGCCGCGGAATCCCGTGCCGAAAATGCAGTCAACGAGGGTGGAAAAACGCGAAAGATCGGTTGTGCCATCAAAAAACTCATAGGGTATCCCGGAGCTTACGCATTGGTCAAAATAATATTGTCCGTCCGCGGAAAATTTATTTTCAAGCAGGATCAGAGTGCAATTAATGTCGCACTTTTGCAATTCAAGAGCTATAACGTAACCGTCCCCGGCGTTGTTGCCGCTTCCGCAGACGATGCCCACGGGCTTGCGCCACCTGACGGCTTCGGCGACGGCACGCCCTGCGCGGTACATCAGCTCCTTGCCGGAAACCTCGGCGGCAATGGTGCGTGCGTCGCTCATTCTCATGTTCTTGACCGACAGTATCTCTTTCATTCGTGGCTTCTCCTTCGTGTGATTATGATGATTATACCACAAAAACCGCCGTTAGTCAATCAATCCGAGTAAAAAAGGTCGCTCACGCGGAGCGACCTTTGCCTTACTTATTGCAATTGCAATGTCCCGAACAATTCTTTGAGTGCGGACAGCCTACGCATTTGACGCCCTGCTTCTTTTGGCGGTGAAGGTAGAAGCAGATCGCGCCGATAACGCCGGCAAGTGCCGCGATGACTATGATATCTATCCACATGGCATTACTTCACCTCCGCCTTCATGCGTGAGTTCGAGTGTGCGATAAGCGCGACGACTATTGCCGCCATGCAAAGCACGGCAATTCCTCCGCCAATCGCTCCGCCGATGTTGAGCGCATCGGGTGCGGTGATGAGAGTGCCGACGGTGTTGACGAGATAGCCGATGGTGAATCCCACTCCGAGCTGGAGAGCAATGCCCGACCAGAGCCACTTCGCACTCTTCATCTCGGCGCGCATGGAGCCGATTGCCGCAAAGCAGGGGGGCGAGAAGAGATTGAACATCAGGTAGGCAAGCGCTGCCGCCTTCGTGATTGCAATGATGCCGGCAATTTCCGCACCTGCGCCCTCAAGCATGGCAAGCTCCTCCGTGTCAATGAGATTTTCAAGCCCGACAAAGCAGACCGCAAGCGTGCCGACGACGTTTTCTTTCGCGATAAATCCCGTTACTGCCGCCGCCGCAAGCTGCCAGGAAACTACGCCGACCACGGGCACGAGCAGATAGGAGAAGGGAGCGGCAATGGTTGCAAGAATTGAGGCGTCAGCGCTTTCCGCAACGGTCAGCGACCAGGTGAAGGTCTGCATTATCTGAACTGCGGTGTTGCAGAGCAGTATAATAGTTGCCGCCTTGACTATGTACGCCCATCCGCGACTGCACATCGAGGCGAATGCTCTCGGGAACGAGGGGACTTTATATTCCGGCAGTTCAATTATGAAATAGGACTTTTTGCGGCTTCCGGTGATGGCGTTGATGAGGAGCGCCGCAAGGAAGATGACGACGATGCCGCAGAGATACATGGTCCAGCTGACCCAGCCTGCGTTGTCGAAGAATGCGCCCGCAAAGAGGGAAATGACGGGGATCTTTGCTCCGCAGGGCATGAAGGGAGCGAGCATAACGGTGGCGCGGCGCTCGCGGTCGTTGCGTATCGTGCGCGAAGCCATAACGCCGGGAACGGCACAACCGATGCCGATGACGAAAGGAATGACCGATTTGCCGGAAAGTCCGACCTTCTTGAATATGGGGTCAAGAACGACGGAAACGCGCGCCATGTAGCCGCAATCCTCAAGCAGAGCAATGAGAAAGTACATGACCATGACCAGGGGCAAAAATCCGACGACGGCTCCCACACCGCCGATGATACCGTCAACGACGAGTGCGGTCAGTATCGGGGAGGCGCCCTCCATAAGACCGGCAACCCATTCGCCGAAAAGCTCAATGAGCGTTACGAGACCGGGGACGACTATCTCGTTTTCGGTGCCCTCGTTGAGAACGAAGCCCTCGGCTATCCAAGCACCGAGCCAGGTTTGAGATATCTGGAAAACCAGGAACATGACCACGGCAAATATCGGGATACCGAGCCATTTGTTGGTAAGCACGGCATCGATCTTATCGCCGATGTTCCTGTCCTTCGTCAGCACCGTACGTGTTTCGACGGATTTGACTATCTTATTGACGAACTCAAAACGCTTGCGGTCCGCAAGCTCTACGGCACGTCGGTCGCTTTGGTCGATGTCCTTTTGCATGTAGGGGGCTTTTTGACCCTTGCCTACACGCCCGATGACGGCAGCTATTACGTCCTTAAGACCTTCCGACGAGGTGGAAACGGTGTTCACAACGGGACATCCGAGCTTTTCCGAGAGCTTATCTGCATCTATGTCGGTGTTCTTTTTTTCGTTGATGTCGCTCTTGTTGAGCGCAACGACTACGGGGATGCCAAGCTCCAAAAGCTGGGTGGTGAAGAAAAGGGAACGGCTGAGATTGGTCGCATCGACGATGTTGATTATCGCGTCGGGTGCTTCGTTTATAACGTAATCGCGCGTGACGCTCTCCTCACTCGTGAAGGGTGACATCGAATATGCGCCGGGAAGATCGACGGCGATCAGCTCCTCCTCACCGCAAAAGATCTTCTTGATTGCATGTTCTTTCTTGTCAACGGTAACGCCTGCCCAGTTGCCCACCTTTTCGTTTGAGCCGGTGAGGGCGTTATACATCGTTGTTTTGCCCGAGTTCGGGTTTCCTGCCAAAGCAATTCTCATGAAAATTACCTTTCTATAATATTACAAATTGATTTTCGGATTGCAGTTAGCCGAGGCTAACTGCGCGGTAAAAATAAACGGCGGCGATGTCCGCGTCAGATTTTTATTGCCTCTGCCAGATTCATGTCGATATTGTATCTGCCGTCCTTGATGGAGACTGTGCAGTTGGTTCTCTTTTTGGAAACGACCGTTATCGGTTCTCCGCTGTAACAGCCGAGAGAAAAGAGAAATGCGTTCAGCTCCTCGTCGCCCGTCTCGATTGACTTAACCGTGTATTCGCGGCCTTCCAAAGCATCTCTAAGCGTCATAATAACCACCTTTTCTATATTTAATTACGAGTTAGCCAATGCTAACTGCGCCAATATTATATCTCATTATATGCGATTTGTCAAGCGTTTGTGCAGATTTTTTTGAAAAACGGCAAAAAATACAAAAGCCGGGGCGCATGCGCTCCGGCTTTTGGTAAAAATTACTCTTTGCTGATGACGTTGAGTATTTGCTTGAGCAGATCCTCTGTGGTCGGATTCTGCTCGCGCTCAAGCCGAGCCTTTTCGGCAGCTTCCGCCTTTTCTCTTGCGGCTTTTTCTTCGGCGAGACGTTTTTTATCTTCAAAATAGCGTTTAACAGCCTCTTTGTCGCGGATATTTACGCCGTGCGCGCGCAATTCCTTCCTTTCATGGCGATCGAGCGTGTTTTCCGCAATTTTTTCGGCAAGCTCCTGCTGGCTTTGTTGCATTTTGTTTATGAATTTCATCAAAGCAAAAAGCACGGTGGCAATCAGGAAGAAGCTGATGACGGCGTTAATAAACGCTCCCCAATCAATGTAGATTGATTTGGCAAGGTCGATTTCCTGCGCGATGACGTTGCCCTGCTCGTCAAGGATGTCCGTATAAGCCGGTTTGAGATACGTATAAAGCTCGTGCAGAGACTCCGCATCAAATATGAGGGCGAGCAGGAAATTTACTATCGGGCGAAGGATGTTGTTGCTGAGTGCGGTAACTATTGCGGTGAAGGCACTACCGACAATGATACCGACGGACATATCGACCACGTTGCCGCGGTTGATAAATTTTTTGAATTCACCGATATACTGATGCATTTTCTATCAATATCCCTTGACTTCTTCAGCCTTCATGAGCTTGACGAGCGCGCTTGTGCCGAGCCTGCTCGCGCCGAGCTTGACGAAGGCCTCGGCATCGTCAAAGGAACGGATGCCGCCTGCCGCCTTGATCTTAAGCCCTGCCGGAACGTGCGCGGCAAAGAGGGCAATGTCCTCGCGCGTTGCACCGCCGGTGGAGAAGCCCGTGGAGGTCTTGATGTAGTCCGCGCCTGCCGCGCCGACGACCTCGCACATCTTTATCTTTTCCTCGTCCGTGAGCAGACAGGTCTCGATGATGACCTTGAGTATCTTGTTGCCGCAAGCGGCCTTGACCTCACGGATGTCCTCCAGGGCGAGATCAAATCTGCCGTTCTTGATATTGCAGATATTTGCTACCATGTCAATTTCGTTTGCGCCGTTTGCAATGGCGTCGCGAGCCTCCGCGCACTTGCAGGCGGTAGTGGTATAGCCCAAGGGGAAGCCGATAACGGTGCAGAGATTGAGCTTGCCCTCGGTGTAATCATGCGCGAATTTGATATACGTTGCGGGAATGCAGACGGAAGCGGTCTCGTACTTTATCGCATCGTCACAGATGACCTTTATTTGCTCCTCGGTTGACGTGGGGGCGAGGAGGGTGTGGTCGACGTATCTTAAAAGCTCTTGTTTTGTCATGGAAAACCTCCGAAAACTGTTTTATGCATATATTATATCACATATTAATACAAAAATCAACACGGTTTTTGTAAAGATAACACAACTGTGGGTTGATTTAACCCACGGTTGAATTATGCAACGGAGATTGAACGAATTCTGCCAAAAACTAAACTAACCGATGATTGACTTTTGGCACTTTATGTTATATAATTATGGCAGTAAACGTTCCCCGGGAGGACAAAAATGGCTAATATTGAAAATTTCGGCGCGGTGGTTCACGAGGCACGAAAGCGCGCGGGCTTGACGCAGGAGGCCTTTGCAAGCCGACTCGGTATAACGGCACAGGCAGTGTCAAAATGGGAAAACGGACTCGGCTACCCCGACGTCACTCTCTTCCCGGATATTGCCCAAGTGCTTGACATACCGATCGAACAGCTTTTCGGAATAGACAGCACGCCCGGCAAGATAGTGCCGTTCCCTCCGAAAAAAGATGGACTGAGCTTCGTTTTCTCGCATAACAACCGCGGATGCTATTCATCCAAAGAGGTTGAGAGGATCGATACCGAGGCGCATATCGCGTATTTTGCCGACGGCAGTACCGCGGACTGTGCAGCCGGAATGGCGGTAAACCGCGGCGTGGGTGAGATAAGATTTTTCACCGCCGAAGTTCCGGAAGAAGTATATGACAGCGGAAAGACCGAATACTGTCGAGAATTCGGGGATTTCGTTTCGCTGACGGCCAAGCTTTCGCTTCCGTGCAAGCTTGAGGTCAAGAATTGCGAATCCGGGCGCGGCAGAGTTGAAGCCACGGGCAGCTCGAAGTTCATCGCGCGCATCGTTACCGAGCTGAGCGGCGATACTCTGACGGTTTCTTTTAAAAGCGAGAGCTTTTCCGAGCATGAGTCACGGAACAATCGAATAACGGTTTGGATTCCCGGCGAGCGCGCCGGCGTTATCAAGATCTCGATAAGCGGCTCGGCATCCTGCGAGATAGAGGAGGATTGCAGCATACTCAAAGCGTCCGTTTCCGGAAGCGGTGATATAAAGGCGGCGAACTGCAATATTCTCGAATGCGGCATTACGGGAAGCGGAAGCTTAAAGCTCGGGGAGGCGGCTTTCAGCAGCAATATCTCAATAACCGGCTCGGGCGACGTAAATGCCGTGCGACTTTGCTCGCCGTGTGTCAAAATAACCGGCTCCGGCTCGCTTGAAGCCAAAACGATCAAGGGCAACGGGATAACCTTCGGAATTTCGGGTTCCGGCGATATTTCGGTGACGGATCTTGAGGCGGAGAAGATGACTTTCTCAGTCAGCGGCTCCGGCTCGATGTGCTGCGGCGGTGAGGTTGACGTGCTTCAGTTGTCCGTCGGCGGCTTCGGCGACTTTGATGCAAAGAAGCTGACCGTAGGTGAGGCGCATATAAACACCTTTGCGGGCAACATAGTGATTGGAAGGATCAAGAGAGAATCCCACGAAAAGCTCGGCAAGGAAGCTACACTCAAGGTACTTGCTCGCGGATAATTGCAAATCGGGACCGATGCCCGGCATCGGCCCCGATTTTTTGCACCTCATCATAAAATCTTCAAAAATATAACATCGGCATGACACACTTAAATGTTATTCTTATATATGGTAAATATAGCCGATTGTAAAAGCCAACCAATAATTTAATAAAAATTCGTTTTTTCGGTGGCTTTGCCGACGAAAAAACACCGCCCAGACGAGCAAAG
>JBJDZD010000074.1:0-10885 GCA_051867815.1 Eubacteriales bacterium
TGCGGCAATAAATAGAACCTTTCATTCATATCCCGACCTCCATTAACCGATTCGGTCAATTCATTATATATCCGTTGACCGATTTTGTCAAGACCCCCGGGGGAAATATTTGCATAATTCGGTATTGACAACCGCGCCGTCATTTGATATAATTAGTAAACGATCACAGTCCTTAAGTAAACGAGGCAACCATGAACTACTTACTGATAATTCTCGTCGGCGCGGGTGCGGCTTTTGTCCAACGCGTCAGCGGCTTCGGGCTGGGCATCTTTGCAATGATGTTCCTGCCCCATCTCTTCCCCGTACACACCGCCGCAGCAGCCGTTTCTTCCCTGTTCTCCACCTATACCACGACCTTTAATACCGTAAAGCACCGCAAGAACATTTCATTTAAGACCGCCCTGCCGATGCTGCTCGCAGCACTCGTTACCATACCCATTGCCGTTTATTTTGCCGAAAAGGTACCCGGCTCGATATTCAAAAAGCTACTCGGCTCGGTGCTGATACTTCTCAGCTTATATTTTCTCTTTCTCGGCAAGCGCATCAAAATAAAGCCGACGGCAATAAACGGCGTTATCTCCGGCTCGCTGGGAGGAATCCTCGGCGGTCTGTTTTCAACGGGCGGTCCTCCTGCCGTTCTCTACCTCAGCTCCGCCGCGCCCGATAAGAACGTATATTTTGCCACTATTCAGTTTTATTTCTGTCTGACCAACATTTATTCCACCGCCATGCGTGCCATAAGCGGTGCAATCACTCCCGACGTTCTCGTTTCCGCTCTCGTGGGAATCGGCGGATGCATCGTCGGCGACCTGCTCGGCAGCCTTGTGTTTGACAAGCTCGACGGTCAAAAAGTCAAGCAGATAATCTATATCGGTATGGCGGCAAGCGGACTGTTAATGCTGATCTGAATTAAACGGAACGATTGAAATACTCAAAAAGCTGTTGAAAAACGCGGTTTTTCAACAGCTTTTATTTTATGCCTCTATATATTGGATGGTGCTGACGCTGCCATTGGTGATGCCGAACATCAGCTTGGTCTTTCCGTCTGTATACACAATGCCGCCGGAGGTTTCGGTGTAGCCCTCGCCGTAAGCGGTAATAACGGCGTCGCGCGTTGAGCCGAGCATGATACCCTCGGGCGTGGTAACGCTGTCGTCCGTAAATACGACTTTAACGATGCGGTTTACGCCGTTCTCATTGACCGAATTGAACTTAAATCCGGCATATTGATACTCGCGGTCCGGCTCTTCACCGCCGCCGCAGGTGGGCGATTCGATAACTTTTTGCGCCTCGCCGAGCTTGGAAGCAACCACCTTAGCGTCCTCACCGATACCGACGACGGTACCCTTTGATACGAAATTATACTTGATTTCCTTCGTCGTACCCGTGTCGCATCCGACGACGCAAATGAGCATGATGAGTGCAAGCGATATAGAAATAATTTTCTTCATTTTATTCATTCCTTTCGTTATAGTAGCGATCAATGCGCTCATGCCAGAGCGAGGATATCTCTCCGTCGCCCCTCTTGTCCTCGATGCCGTGCTTCTCGGCAAGTATTTTGCCGAAATACGAGGTCATCTTCTCCGCACCGTAAACATTGAGGTGGAGTCCTTTATCGTAAGTATCCCGAGACCAATCAAGCCCCATCTCCGATTCCTTGCCGATCATGGAATAATATGATAGGCCGTTCTTTTGTGCGTAGTCGACTATCTGCGCATCCCATTCGGGGTACCAATAATACTCAACGGAATTGGTCGGTGCCTTGCACAGGATCAGCTCAACACCTCTCTCCTTGCAAAGCGCCGCCATTTTGTCGAGGTACTCCATGGCGCGTGAAGGGAGTGCGGTATCGATCAGGGCATCGGGCGTGCGCGTGCTTTCCGTATCAACGGGATCAATGCTCGTTTGCATCAGATACCCCTGATGCGTGATATCAATATGCTTATTGAAGGCATATTTGAAATCGTCCCACTCCAGCTCGCTCCAACGGCTGTGATAACGCAGGATCGGCAAAAAATACGACAAAAACGATTCATCCTCAGTCATCGACGCCCTTATCGCATCGAGCTTATAGGGCGACCAACGCATGTCCTCGATAGCCATGCGAGCAATGGCCTCGCGCGGCGTTTCGCCGTAATGAAGCGCGAGAACGTTGAAAACGACCGCCTTCGGGGTCTCTTTCGCCAGCGTTTCCTCAAGGATGTGATAGGATTGGAATACCGTCTGCTGGGAGGAGCCGCGAACGTACGAGGTAATGCCGTACTCCTCAAAGAGCGTAGCAGGTATGAAGCCCTCATAGACTTCGCAATCGCCGATGAAGATAACGTCGTGTTGGTCGGTGGTGTCGTAGTAGCCGCAGAGCAGGTGCGCCTCGCGGTTATCGTGGCGAGCATCCTGCAAAACGGCGCCGAGATAAAGAACGACGGCGGCAATCACCGCAAGTGCGCAAAGGAAGGAGATGAGTCTGATATGCTTTTTCATTTTGCCCCCTCCTTAATTGAACTGATTTCCGTATATGAACTCGGACGCGTCAAATCCGAGACCGTAACAGCCGAAAACAAGTATCGTGACCGCCAAAACGGCAATGACGGCATTGCCGAGTATCGGATTTTCCCAAAGCGTGTCGCCAATGGAGCGCTTTTTCGAGATACGGCTGACGGCAGTCATGATGACTATGCCGACCGCGATAACGGCGTACTGCGTCGGCGTAACGCCGAGCTTGGTCAATCCGCCGGTGAAAAGCTCGCCGACGTTGAAAACGTAAAAGCAACTGAAGAAGCGGTCAAAGGTCAGCGGAACGTTGCCGTAGCAGTCCAGAACACGGATAAGCGACATCAAGAGGAAGGTACGGACAGCCATGAAGGACTGATAGGGCGCGCTGCTCCACAGCTTCGGGAATTTTGCCCGGAATCTGTCGTAGAGTGGGTTCAGTTCCTGCGAAATCAGGATTACGAAGCAATTGAGCAATCCCCAAACCACGAAATTCCATGCGATTCCGTGCCACAGACCCGTTGCAAGCCACGTGACGATGGTGGCGGTATAAACGGGGAAGCGTTTTCCAAAGCCGTTACCGAGCTTTGAACGGCACCATTTTGATGCCTTTTGCATGCCCTTGGTAAGTGAGAGCGGATAGAAGATGTAATTTGTGAACCACGACCCCATCGTGATATGCCAGCGGTTCCAATATTCGGCTGTGGATTTGGAGGAGAACGGTCGGTTGAAGTTTTCGGGCAGCTTGATACCGAGTATCTGCGCCGAGCCGAGTACGATATCAATACCGCCCGTGAAGTCGCCGTAAATCCTGACCGAATAGAATAGGCAAATAATGATAAAATACACTCCGCCGAGCTTTTGAGAAACGATGTAGCCTATTGCAGGTGCTATCGCATCCGCAACGACGAGCTTCTTGAAGAAGCCCCAAAGGATGCGCAAAACGCCGCACCATGCGTTTTTGGCGGAAAAGTCGTGTGCCTCCTTCAGCTGTGCGCCCGTGTCGGCGTATTTGCTGATCGGTCCCATTGCCAGCTGGGGAAAGAAGGAAACGAACAGCGCGTGGCGGAAAATGCTCTTCTCCACCGCCGCCTTTTCGCGGTAAACGTCGATCATGTAGCCTATCGAGATGAAGGTGTAATACGAAATGCCCATGATCTCAAGTACGGAACCGCCGAACGACGCGTTTGCCACGGTTATCCTGATTCCCGAAAGATATTTGACGTAAACCAGCGAGAGCGTCATCAGCGCAATGCCGAAGCAAACGATAAAAAGACTCTTGTTTCTGTGCTTGGCACGGTACGCCTTGCGCTCGTCCTTGGAGAGCGTTTCGCGGTTATCGTCAAGCCATTTTTTCAAGGCCTCCTGCCTATTTCCGAGTATTTGCACCGTAACGAACGACACGAATATCACGATAAAGAGGAAAATAAAGCCGACAAGCCCTGCGAAAGCATAGAACATCATGCTTCCGACAAGCAGAACGATCCATTGCGCCTTTTTCGGCACGAGGTAGTAAATGAGAGTTAAAACGCCGAGAAAGGCGAGAAACTCAAAGGATGCAAAGCTCATCAGATATTATCAAGCTTTTCAATAAGTGCCCAAAGAGCCTTTGCCGAGTTGAAATTCTCGGGAACGATCTCCTCGGGGGGAATGGCAACGTCAAAGGTGTCGTTTATATCGGTAATGAGAGTGACGATATCAAGGGAATCGAGAATGCCGTCGTCAACGAGCGTTTCACAGGTCTCGTAGTCGATGCCCTCGTGAAGGTCTTCAAGTAATTTAATAAGTTCATTCATGGCAACGGTCTCCTTATTTGTTTGCTTCATCGAGCAAGAATTTTCTGTTGATTTTGCAGTTTGCCGTGAGCGGCATGGCGTCGAGCTTGCGATACTCTCCGGGGATCATGTATCTCGGAACGAGCTTTAACAAATAAGCGGTAAGCTCCGCGGACGTCACTTCTCCAACGTAGTAAAGCACGATTTTTTTCTTTTCCGCAGGGTAAACGGCGCAAACGCGACGAACGCCATCGCAGGTGGATGCCGCCGCCTCGATCTCGCCAAGCTCTATGCGGTGACCCATGTGCTTTATCTGCGAATCCTTGCGGCTGACGAATTCAAGCTCGCCGTAGGAATTGAAGCGTCCGAGGTCGCCCGTTCGATAGACAAGCTCGGGATATTTATCATTAAGGGGATTCTGAACGAAGGCCTCCGCCGTTTTCTCCGGGTTTGAGATGTAGCCGAGGGTCACGCAGGTGCCGCGAATATAGATCTCACCAACCTCACCGTGCGCGGCTTCCTTGCCGTCCTCTTTGATAAGGAAGATATCGGTATTCTTAAAAGGCTTACCGACCGGAATCGGCTCGTTCTCGCCAAGGGAGCGCGTCGCCGGCCAGTAGCAGGACATTCCCGTTGCTTCGGTCGGGCCGTAGAGATTGAAGAATCTCGCATCGGGCAGAGCCTTTCGCCAAAGCGCGTATTGGTTTTTCGGAAAGACCTCGCTGCCGAAGCAAACGGTACTCAAATACCTCGGCGGAGTCTTATCGAGAACACCGAGCGAGGATATCATGGTAAGCGCCGAGACGACCCAACAAATAGTGTTGACGAGATGCTCGTTGAGGTATTCACAGAGCTTCACGGGGAACATAAAGAGCTGCTTCGGGATGAGGTACGTCGTTGCGCCGAATTTAAGCGTGGGCATGATCTCTTTCAGAGGAGCATCGAAATAAAGCGGCGTTTGGTTGCCGAAAACCGTGTTCTCGTCGAAGCCGATCGCTTCACAGAGCGCCTCGGTATAGTCGATGACCGAGCGATGGCACGCCGCAACGCCCTTCGGAACTCCCGTGGAGCCGGATGTGAACACGACGTAGATCGGATCGGTGTCTATCTGACCTTCGCGTATCTCCTCAAGCAGAGCGGCGTTTTCGGGGTGGCTTACGATCTCCGAATAGATCAGCACCTCCCTGCCGAGCTTCTCTGCGGCGGCACGGTGCTTTTCGTCCGTTATGACGCATGCCGGGTCAACGGTGTCAATTATCATTTGCATGCGCACCTCTGGCATCTGTGCATCGAGAGCTACGTAGTACGCGCCCGAATAAATAATGCCCATGAAGGTGACTATGGCGTGCGGATGCTTGTCCATCAGCACGGCGACCGAACGCCTTCTGCAGTTTTTTTCTGCGAGGAACGAGCCGATGGAGCGCGCACCCGAGTAAAGCTCTCCGAAGCTCACGCCGTCCTTGCCGTCCGAAAAGGCAAGCTTCCCCGGCAGGCGCGCCGCAGTTTGCTCAAGGTACTCAAGTATATTGGTTCTCATTTTATCCCTCTGTTTTTATCTCGTTTAGGCAATGTTGAAATATATGTATAATTCGTTATAACGTCTGATCACTTTTTTGCATAGTAATCCATTATGATTATTATACCATTCCGGGGGCTTTTCTGTCAATAGATATTAAAAAGTATTCAAATAATATTAATATAAATGACGGGATGTGCGGTACACATCCCGTCGTGCTTTTTATCTGAGCAACGCCAGCTCCGAGAGGCTTGCAAGGTTCTCCGCGCCGAAAACGTACAAAAGCTCCGTCGCGCCGATTTCTTCCGCAAGTGCGGAAACGCTTGCTCGGTAGTATCGCAGGTCGACCAGACAAACCGTTTCATACTGGTCGGCGATAAAGGTTGACATGCAATGCGCGTATGAGTCCTTGACGACCAAAAGAACGCGGCCGTTGTTCACATCCTCGTTCTTAACGGTGACGACGGCGTGATTTCCGTCCAAAAATACGGGGTACTTGTCCATATTTTCCGTATGCGAGTAGAAATAAAGCGAATCGTACTCGTTCTTTTGGTCGATATCGTCAACGATAACGGTGAATCTGTAATTATTCGGCGAATGCCATATCTCAACGGTATCGGGCTTCGTAAGCCAAAGTCCGCTCTTGGAATATGCAGTACCGTAAAAGCCTTCAAGCTTTTCAATATCGGTAAAGCCCTCCGTGGGCGTTATAGAGTTTGCACGGCAAAACTCAAGATAGGCAAGGTAGGAACCGTAGCTCGTTATATGGTGGTCGGTACGGTAATAAACGTCCTTGCCCGCGGCTTCCTCGCTTGTGAAAAGCTCGCGCAGGTCAATCAGCTTTACGTTTTCAAGATTTTCAGCCGCAGATGCGAATATCGCGTCGTCGGCGTATTCCTTATGTGTAAATCCAAGCATGTCACGGTTTGCGTATCCGGCACTCGGGATGATCATGAGCGTTGCCGGCAAGCCCGTTTTTTCGGCAAAGCTCTCGAGCCTGCCGATATTGCGGTCGCATTTATCACGGTCGATCTCCGACGGTGCGGCGACCATACTGCCGTCGCCGAGCAGATAGATACCGGAGGCGTTGCCCCTGCCCATCAGGCGATTGTAGTAGGAATAAACGCCGACGAAGGCGTCACGCAGGGGAAAATGGTCGTTGATATACTCCTCAATGCCCTCGTTGTAGCTGCCGTCAGCCATTGCTTCAAACGAAAACTTCGGAAGCTCGGCAAGCACGCGCTTTTCGTTCTCCGAATATTCATCCTTGGGCAAAAAGACGAGGAGCAGGCTGAGCGTGAGGACAAATACCGCAAATACTATGCTGCAAGCGCAGTTTTTAAGTTTCATTTACGTTCGTCCTCCTTTTAGAATCTGAAGTAGAGGAAGGGGTTATAGCTTGACGAGATGAGCGACGCCGTGCAAAGCACGAGCGCGATCAAAACGAGCGCGGCATCAAGCACGGGCTTTATTGCCTTGCCGTCAAGCTTACGCCAAAGTTCGGCACCAACGGGGAGTGCGGCAAAAACGGCAACCGCAAGCGTCGGCAACCAGGTAACAAGCTCACCGACAGCCGCCGCGTCCGCAAAGCCGGCCGTTCCGAAGAGCCTGCCGATAAAGGCAAACATCTGCGCCGTATCGGTGAAATTGAACAGCACCCAACCCATAACGATGAGGAAAAGCGCGTAGATGTGCTTGATGAATTTCGGCGTTTTCTTGAGAACTTTGCCGAGGACGAGCTTCTCGATAATCAGGATAATACCGAAGTAAAGGCCCCAAAGCACGAAATTCATGCTCGCGCCGTGCCAAAGGCCTGTGAGCATCCACGTAACCAAAAGATTGAAGATGTGGCGCGCTCTTGAGCAACGGTTGCCACCGAGGGGAATGTAAACGTACTCGCGAAACCAGCTTCCGAGGGAGATATGCCATCTGCGCCAAAAATCCGTGATGCTGTCCGCAAGGTAAGGGTAACGGAAGTTTTCGACAAACTCAAAGCCGAGCATATTGCCGAGACCGCGAGCCATGTCGGAATATCCGGAAAAGTCAAAATATATCTGAAGCGTGAAGCCGATTATGGCCGCCCAGCTTCCAAGAGTGCCCGATCCCGATGAAAAATCGTCCCAAAGAACGCCGAGACTGTTGGCGAGAAGCACCTTTTTGCAAAGTCCGACGACGAAGAGCTTAACGCCGCGTTCGAATTTCTCCATGCTCTCGCGGCGATTGCGGAGCTGGTCCTCAATATCCACATAGCGGACAATGGGGCCGGCTATAAGCTGGGGAAATAGCGAAACATACGTGCCGAAGGCGATATAATTCTTCTGCGGCGCGCAGTTGCCCCGATAAACGTCGATGGTGTAGGACATCGTCTGGAAGGTATAGAAGGAAATACCCACAGGAAGCGCGATTTCCGCGATCTTGATATCGGAAAAGAACGGGAGCTTGCCGACAAGCTCGGCGGCAAAGCCTGCATACTTGAAATAGCCGAGCAGACCGAGATTGACCGCAATGTTGAGTACCAAAATCAAACGTTTGATTGGTACGCGGTCCGAAAACTTGCCTATAAGCAGACCCGAGATGTAGTTCACCGTGATTGACACGAGCATCAGAATCAAATAAGCAGGCTCACCGTAATAATAAAAATACAGACTGCAAAGGAAGAGCCAAAGATTTCTGAAGAATCGCGGCAGCAAATAATAGATCGCGAGCACGGCAACTAAAAACACAAAGATAAAGATCGTGCTGCTGAAGATCATTTAAGGAATTCCTTTTGAGATTATTTTGCGGAATTGAAAAGCTCCGTCATTGCGTCGAAATGGGGCGAGAGGAACATGGTAACGTAAACGCCGCGCGTTGCGACCTTGCATTTCTGTGCGAGAGCGTAATTATCGGGGTCGTAATTTGCGGACTGTATCTTGACCTCCTCGATCCTCTTCTCAAGCGCCGCGGCAACTCTTGCCGCCGCTTCCTCGCTTGAGGCCTTGATCATGACGATCTCCTGGGGAAAAACGCCGTCCATGGTCATATAGCATGCACTCTCGGCAACGTCCTCGGCCTTAATGCCGTAGAGGTCAAGCAGCATGTCGCCCTCAAAGGGAACGGGATCAACGCCTTCAAAGTCCGCCATCATTTTCGTGCGAAGAGCCGCAAGATCGGGTGCAAACCGTGCGGCCTCGGTGGTTTCCTCCGTACCGTCGCCCTGTGTACCGTCGCCGCACGCGGCCAGGGAAAGGATCATGAAAACAGCAAAGAATGCGGCAAATAAACGCTTAGTCATCTTTTTTCTCCTATTATTTAACAGTATGTTAGCCAATTGTAAAACTGCGTTTTACAATTGAGACCCGAGCGGCGGGGAACGCGCGCTTATCAGCCGCTACGGCTCCCCTCGGCGCGCGGACTCGCTTTGCTCGTCTGGGCGGTGTTTTTTCGTCGGCAAAGCCACCGAAAAAACGAATTATATTGAAAACCGCTGACTTTTACAATCGGCTATTTAACAGTATGTGTCAAAAGGTATTCCACCCATGCCTTACAGCCTGCCGAGGTCATGTGCATTCCCATCGTGCCCGGGTCACCGCAGAAATCGTAGCGAAGCTCACCCTTTTCGCTGTCCCACATGATGGGGAAAATGTCAATGAAGTACCACTTATTCTTCTTGCACATTTCCAGCAGACGGCCATTGTACTCTTGAATTTTATCATTATTAAGGCTGTTGCCCCAAACTGAGCTGCTTTTGAGCATCGGGGTCATGGATTGAACGTAGATCTCAACATCCGGCGACTTTTTCAGTATGCGAGCGATAAAGGTCTCATATCTTTCGATGGTGGAATCAATGCCGTATGCCAGATCGTTCATGCCGAGCATTATATAGACCTTCTTTGCACCGCTTTTGGCGATGCAGTCCTCAGCCAGCATCTTCTCACCCCGGTACGAGGGATGACAGCTGTTCGCGCTGACGGGTGTGAGCGCATTGACGAGGCTGAAACTACCCACGGTAAAGAACTGTGCCTTACCGAGCGCGCCATTCATGCAATACGTTTTCAGCTTCAAGCTGATGGAGTCACCGATAAAGGCAACGTCATCGAAGAAGCTGCTGTCAACCGCGTCGCTTGCGCCTACAAGGCCGTAGCCGTCGGAGGTCGTACCGGCATCCGTCGTCTGCTCGGGCGGCTCGGTCGACGTAACCGAGTCGGTGGTTTCATCCGTAGACGGGGCAGCGGTGGTTTCGTCACCCGGAACGGATGTCGTTTCATCATCGGTATTCTCGGCAGTACCCGTCGGCTCATCTGAATCCGACGATGCGACTGTATCCGTCGTTCGCTCTGAATAAGCAGGCAGAGTTATATCGGGGCCGCCTCCCATCATGCACGAGCCGAGAAGCATCGACACGCAAAGCAGGATGGCGAAAAGAATCGTTATTTTCTTCATTACAATCTCCATGCCGCCACAGGCGGATAAAATAATCAAAATTCAAATTGCTCGTATTGGCAAAGCAAATCAAAATGGGTTGGGGCCTGTTTTGAGAGCAATTTGGGCGTGAAACAGATGCACTTGGGTATTATTTTCACGCTTTCAATCCTTGTGGTAAAGCTTTTTGGTTTGATAAAAAGGCTCGTACGTTATGTTTATACCGAGCTTTTTGAGCAGATTTTCATCCGTATGCGAGAGGATGACGGTGGAATGAGCGTCGCATCCGCGCAAGCTTGCCAACTGATCTATCGCGCGCTCGGCAATTTCGGAGTTGACGGCACATACGGAGAGCGCAACCAGCACCTCGTCGGTGTGCAGGCGCGGATTGTGGTTACCCAGATGCTCGACCTTAAGATGCTGTATCGGCTCGATTATCTCCGGAGGCATCATGTGGATGTCGTCGTCGATGCCTGCGAGCGCCTTAAGCGCGTTGAGGAGCATAGCCGAGGTGGCGCCGAGGAGCTTTGAGGTCTTACCGGTCACGATCCTGCCGTCGGGCAGTTCGATTGCGGCGGCAGGCTCACCCGAAGCATCGCGCTTAGCAAGCGCGGCGGCAATAACGGGCCTGTCCGCAGGTGAGATCTTTGCCTGCCGCATCTGCATTTCATGCTTGTAAATAATATCATGCGACTCCTCGCCC
>JBJDZD010000075.1:0-2082 GCA_051867815.1 Eubacteriales bacterium
ATCGGAGTGGCCGTAGAGACCGAAGCCGCAGTCGATCCGGACACCGCCTATGAACATTTCGCGTTTTGGGTCGGTTCTGTGAACGTCATATCCGTGTCCTATCCTCATTCTGCTTCCTCCTTGAGAATTCCGTCCCTCGCATCCAAAATCTTCTCGGCGAGCAAAAGATCAAGCTTTTCGGTGATTTTGATATTGTATCTGCCGCAGTCGATCATTCTGACGTAGCGGTCAAGTCTTTCGACCAACGAGTTGTCGTCGGTACATTCAAATCCGTCGTCAAGCGCGGAGTAAGCTGCCGCGCGGTAGAGGGGAAGGGAGAAGGCCTGCGGAGTTGCCGCCTGCCAAGCGGTGGCACGCTCAACGGTTCCCGTGATCATCTTGTGGTTGTCGACGGTTTTGATGGTATCGACCGCAGGACAGCCTGCCGAAGCCGCGCTGTATCTGTATGCTGCCAGGCAGACCGAATTTATGGTCTCAACGGTCGTAAGCGGACGTGCAGCATCGGCAATAGCAACGAATTTCACATCATCGGAAAGAGCTTCTATGCCTTTCAGGACTGATTCCTGACGTGTCTTGCCGCCCTCAACGCAGAGCTTGAATTTAGTAATAGCGAATTTTTCCGCATAATTCTCGTATACACCCGTGCCAACGTCCTCAGCGCGCGCCACGACGTATATTTGATCGATATATTCCGATTCTTCGTATGCACGCAACGCGTGAACGACTACGGGCATGCCGCAGAGGTCGAGAAACTGCTTGGGTATCTGCCCTCCCATACGTGTAGAAGAGCCTCCTGCAACGATTATTGCCGCCGTAGTGCGGCTTTTTGTTTTACCGATACTCTCTCTGAGAATATCGGCTAAATTTTTATTAGAACCGCCCATGGCGACCTCCGTTCAAATATAATTCTTTTCGTCAAACGTACCTTTTTCAATGTCCTCGATCATCTTTACCCTTCTGCGATGCCTTTCCTCGTCAAGCGCAGGGGTGTTAAGGAAGATATCGGTTATCTCGCATGCAAGCTCAAAGGGAATCACTCTTGCACCCATGCAAAGAACATTGGCATTGTTATGCTCGCGCGTTGCCTCGGCGGAAAACTTATCTCCGCAAAGGGCAGCGCGAATGCCGGGGTGCTTGTTAGCCGCAATCGAAACGCCGATACCGGTGCCGCAAATCAAAATTCCGCGGGGGCAATTTCCCTCGGTGATCTCGGTGCAAAGACGGTGAACGGGAATGGGATAGTCACAGCTTTCAGGTGTGTATGTACCCTTGTCGATCATATTGTAGCCCTTTTCCTCAAGATACTTGATCAGCATGTTCTTGTACTCAAAGCCTGCGTGGTCGCAGGCAATCGCGATGTTCTTGTTTTCCATTTTATCGTCCTTCCTTCTTCAGTCTGTCGCGTTCCGCCTGCGGCAGTCTTAAATATGTAGGTCTTAACTCGTTTGCCTTGGTTCGCTCGCCGGCAAGATACTTTTCATATGCTATCTGCGCTACCGAATAAGCGGATTGATACCGCAATTTCTCCGGTGTTTCATAAGACAATTCATCCCCGAGAAGCTTTCTTCCCGAAGTGTAGCCGTCACCGCAAAGATAAACCCTTTCTCCAAGTGTTACGATATCGCTTGCAAACTCATCAAAGCTCAAAGCACAGTCATCGCTCAACCGTTCAAGCTTTCCGTTTTTATATGCAAATTTTGCTGTATAGAATTGACCTCTGCGCGCGTCCATCACCGGTACTATTATCTTGTCGGAACCGAAGGCAAGATTTCTCGCGAGTGCCTCAAGTGTCGACACACCGATGCAGGGCGAATTCCTGCGGTGAGCAAAGCCCTTAATGGTTGCCGCACCGATACGAACGCCCGTGAACGATCCCGGCCCCTCGGAAACGGCAAAGATATCAATCTCGTCAATGTCCGTTTTCATTGAATTGAGGAGCACCTCGGTCATGGGCAGAAGCGTCTCGCTGTGTGTGTTGCCGCCGTTCTGTGTGAACTCGGCAAGCAATATATCATCCTCGCAAAGCGCGACCGATGCCGTCTTTGCTGTGGAATCGCATGCAAATATTTTCCTTTTAACCTC
>JBJDZD010000076.1:0-2067 GCA_051867815.1 Eubacteriales bacterium
AAAGCCTACGAGATCATTGAAAAGCGTCTCGGCAGGGGATTCCTCAAGCAAATGAACGATTTCACGGACGAATTGCTCCGTGATTCGAGATAAATTTCAAAAAAATTTAATCGATTCCATATCAGAAAGGAAGAAGTACCATGAAAAAGTTTTTCGCATTTTTAATGACAGCCGTTATGCTGGCAGCTCTCTGCGTCAGCGCATACGCCGCAACCGGTGAGTTCCTTGACAGCCCTTCGCTCGTTTCCGAGCCGGAGCTTATCAAATCCGAGCCTTCCGATCACGAATGCACTGCAAAGCTCCTTATCACCGCTTATGCAAAGCGCAACACCCTCGACGACGCTACGCGCACCATGATTGAAAAGGCATACGACGACATTGCCAATTCCGCAGTTATCAACGGTCAGCTTAAGACCGAGTTTGAGGCAATCGCGGCAGATAAGAAGCTCGACATGTCCGATTTTGTAGTCGGCACACTTTTTGATGTCAGCTACTTTGAGTGCGAGCAGCATACGAGCCACCGGGGCTTTACCATTACCATCGCTCCCGAGGTGGTTGACAACTATGTGGGACTTATTCACTTCGACGGCGAGAAGTGGACCCTCGTCGACTCCACTCTCGACAAGGATGCAGGCACGATCACATTCTATGTTGACAGCCTTTCTCCCTTTGCGCTCGTTTACAGCACCAAGTCCACCCAGACCGGTGACTCCTCCAACGCGTGGATCTACGTCGTACTTATGGTAGTATCCGCCGCATCCATCGGCGTTATCGGATACAAGCTCAGCAAAAAAGAGAACTGATTGATTTATTGAGGTTGCAAAATGAGCAGAGCAAGAGGAGATAAAAGAGCGCCCCTGAAGGTGGCAACGGGCATATTCGCCGTCATCTTCCTCTTGTCTGCTGTTTTGTTGATAATTGACGTTTGGGAAGATAAAAACGGCGCTTTTGACCCTCCCGTGACTTCGGGCCTGAAGGATGTCATTGAGTATAACGGGCGTCAGTATAAGCTCAAGGACGGCGTCCGAACCTTTCTTTTGATAGGTCTTGACAAATTCGAGCAGATCGAGGTCGTTGACGGCTACACCAATGACTACGCCGCGGACTTCGTCATGCTCATGGTTATCGACGATAACGAAAAAAAGGTCAGCGCGGTACATATAAATCGCGACTGCATGGTTGATATAAGCGTGCTTGGCATTGCCGGTGAGCAGATCGGCATCGTCAACCGCCAGCTTGCGCTTTCTTACAGCTACGGCAACGGCAGGGAGGTCAGCTGTAT
This sequence comes from Eubacteriales bacterium, assembly GCA_051867815.1. Classification (GTDB taxonomy): domain Bacteria; phylum Bacillota; class Clostridia; order Oscillospirales; family CAG-272; genus CAG-390. Next base: position 1,283 of record JBJDZD010000076.1, read on the forward strand.
CAATACGGCAGAGGCAGTTTCGCGCCTGTTTTACGGTATTAAGATTGATCATTACGTCTCCGTGACCATGGAGGCTGTTCCCACGTACAACGACTTGGTCGGCGGCGTTGAATTAACCGTGCTTGACGATTTTTCCGGAATTGACGGTTCGCTTAAGCAGGGCGAGACCGTCACTCTCACCGGCGAGCAGGCGCTGACATATATCCGTTCGCGCCGCGGCCTTGAGGATAGCACCAATATGGCGAGAATGGAGCGCCAGCGTCAGTATTTGGATGCGCTTTATGAAAAGACAGTCGAATGTAAGAATTCGGACAGCTCCTTTGTAATGAAGTCTGCTTCGGCAATGGCGAACTATCTCGTCTCCGACTGCGGAATCAGTCAGCTTTCGTCCATTGCCAAGACGATGCTTGAATATGAGTTTACCGAGATCCGCACCATTGAAGGCGACTGCGTTGTCGGAAAATATATGGAATTTTTCCCGAACCTTGACTCGGTCAAGAAAACCGTTATCGATCTCTTCTACATTCCCAAGAACTAACGAACAAGGGACCCGCCGAAACGGACCCCTTTTCGCAATATCGGAGGTGATTGCCCGTGAAGAAAATCGTGGTGCCATGCGTCCCAAATCCCGACCCATTGAGGGCGGTGCTTCAAAGAGAATAGCCGACATTATCTGCGCGGACTGACCGCGCCGAAAAGATCGTATGCATCCGTGACGGAGAGCATACGATTTTTTGTAAACAGTATATCAATTTAATATTTATCCTCTTGATTACGGTGCGGTT
>JBJDZD010000077.1:0-10369 GCA_051867815.1 Eubacteriales bacterium
CTGTGCGAGCCTTTTGCCGCACCGACCTTTGCCTCGCCCCATGCCGCGGCGTTTGCATCGTTCTCGATGGTCACGCGGCTGACGGGGAAGTGGGATCTGAAGGTGTCCGCAAGGGGAAATTTGCGGAAGGGAAGATTGTTTGCGTATTCCGCAATGCCTTTGTCGTGGTTTGCAACGCCCGGCGTGGCAATGCCTACGGCGGCAATATCCGCAACCGTGAGATTTGCTTCGCCGAGAAGTGAGTGGCAGAGGTCTGCCATGTCCTTGACTATTTCTTCGGCAGGGCGCTGTGCGCGCGTAGGGATACTTGCGCGGTAAAGGATTTTACCTTCGTTATCTACTATTCCGGCGGCAATATTCGTTCCGCCGAGGTCAACACCGATTCTGTACATTTCTTTGTCCTTTCGGTTTGTATTTCTGATTTATATTATATATTATTGCCGCGGTTTTGTCAAGGTTATTTACGATATTTTTTATTCTTTCCAACCGCATAGAGCAAAGTATTCCAACTTGAGGTTGGATCAGCAGCAGGGGCCGCCGATGCACATATTGGCGCAGAAGCAGATCTTCATGCAATCACAACAGCTATCCGAGCAATCCGCCTGCCTTGTATAGGTTCCGCGGTTGTATGCCGAGGTGCGAGCGCGGAGCTGTTCGCGTGCGGCGCGGTATTCCTCGTTGTCGGGGTCACGCTGGCAGGCAATGTCGAAGCAACGTGCCGCATCCATGATGTTTCCGCGCATCAAAAGCGTTACGCCGCGCAGATAGTACCACTCCGCGTTGCGCTCGTTCTGCGGAACGGACGAAAGCACAGCCTCGGCCTCGGCAATGCGATGGGCGTTGATGTGAACGCGAACTGCGGCGTATCTCTCGTCGCCCGAGGCGGAGCTTTCGCTGTAATGGTCATCACCGTAATATGACGATCCCCTACCTGATTTGATTTTTTGAATTTCCTCGTAAGCGGCGTTTATTTCTTTCATTTTTTCCGAGGCACGGTCGCGCTCGGCGGGATCGGTGAATTTATCGGGATGGTTCTCGCGTGCAAGCTTGCGGTAAGCTTTTTTGATCTCGTCCTCGCTTGCGTTTCTGTCAACACCGAGTATGGAGAAGGGGTCTCTCATTTCTTTGTCCTCATTTTAACAGTTTGTTGATTTCGTCGCGTTCGGGTTTTTTGTACGTTCCGTCAAGCACGGCGTCTGCCACGGTCGGCATACCTTCCGTGAGAATATTTTTGACTATCCTGTAAGCCCTTGACGATTCATCCGCATCCGCAAGCGCAAGCATGGCGGCGGCGGAGTCGCTCTCGTCGCGCAAAAGGCAACGCAGGGTCAGCTTTTCGCCCTCGTCAAGACTGTCGCCGTACGAGGCGATAAAGGCGTTGTAGCGACCCTTTGCGGCATCGTCCGATAGGTCGTCGAGCGCGTCCACGCAATAGATCCATCTGCCCACGTGCCTACCCACGGAATGGGCAATGGCGTAGTTCTCATCCTCAATGCCGCGTGCCGCAAGCAAGCCTACGACTTCGCCGAACGCCTCTGCCGAGGCTTCGATCCCGGCATCGGAAAATTCCAGAAGGCGGTTTTCCTTCTCTGCGGAATAGTATTTGGCGAGCTTTTCGCGCGTTTTGTCGGCAATTCCCGTGTCGCGGCAATCGGCGCGCTCCACCCATTTCTTCGCGGGAACGTGCGCAAGGCGCGCGCCGAGCTTTTTAAGTCCCTTTTCGTCCTCAATGTCGTCCTCAAGCTTGAGCGCGGCGAGAACTCCGAATGCGCCGGCGCTGTAATCAAGCGTGGAGGAAGATACGAGCATATTCTTTTTTGCGAGAGCGTACGGGCAACGGTGCGGCTCACATTCGGGCGTCTCACCTGCCAGCGCCATGCGCAAGAGCGCAAGGAAAACGCCGTCGTATGAGAGCGTCAGGCGCGAGCTTGCACCGCAGACATTGCCCATTGAGCGGCAAAGGCCACAGTAAGCCGCGCGGTAATATTCATAATCGCCGACCGTCAGATTCGGCACATAGGGCTTGATATAACCAAACATTGAGCAAACCTCCCTTAACAATATAATGATAAACCGTTTTTCATCCCAATGCAATATTATTTTGTAAATTATTATAAAAGGAAATTCTTCAAATGTCTTGACGGGACAACATCTTTGTGCTATAATTACTCCAGCATCAAATCAAAACCAAGGAGAAGGAAACATGGTTAAGATTACATTTATGGGCGCAGGCAGTACCGTCTTCGCCAAGAACGTTCTCGGCGACGTTATGCTCACCCCCGCACTTTGGGATTCGGAGATCGCACTTTACGATATCGACCCCGTTCGCCTTGAGGAATCATACATAATGATCTCCTCGCTCAACAGAAATATCAACGAGAACCGCGCCACAGTCAAGAAATATCTCGGCGTTTCCGAGAGAAAGGATGCCCTGCGCGATGCTGATTTCGTCGTTGATGCCATTCAGGTAGGCGGTTACGATCCCTGCACCATCATCGATTTTGAAATTCCGAAAAAGTACGGACTTCGCCAGACCATCGCGGACACCCTCGGCATCGGCGGAATCTTCCGCGCTCTGCGCACCATTCCCGTGCTTCACGATTTTGCAGAGGACATGGCAGAGGTCTGCCCCAAGGCTCTCTTCCTCAACTATACCAACCCCATGGCGATCCTTGCAGGCTATATGCAGAGATACACCCCCATTTCAACCGTCGGACTTTGCCACAGCGTTCAGGTCTGCTCAAACACTCTTCTCAAGGAAGTCGGACTGGAGCCGAAGCGCCCGATAAAGGAAAAGATTGCCGGCATCAACCACATGGCATTTCTGCTTGAGATCGAGGATGCCGACGGCAACGACCTCTATCCCGAAATTCGCCGCCGTGCTTGTGAAATACTCGATAATCCTCCCGAGGGCTTCAAGGATCTTGTTCGATTTGAGTACATCCGCCGTCTCGGCTATTACTGCACCGAGTCGAGCGAGCACAACGCCGAGTACAATCCCTTCTTCATTAAGTCCAAGTATCCCGAGCTTATCGAGCGTTATCGCATTCCGCTTGATGAATATCCTCGCCGTTGCATCAGACAGATCGACCGCTGGAAGAACGACAAGGAAAAGTATCTTTCCAATGACGTTTCCCACGCGAGAACGCGCGAATACGCATCTTACATCATGGAAGCGGTCGTTACCAACAATCCCTATAACATCGGCGGTAACGTCATTAACAACGGCCTTATCGACAATCTGCCTCGCGAGGCATGCGTAGAAGTACCCTGCCTTGTAAATAAGCTCGGTATTCAGCCCACGCACGTAGGCTCGCTTCCCGTTCAGCTTGCGGCAATGAACATGACCAATATCAACGTTCAGCTGTTGACGATCGAAGCGGCAGTAACGCGCAAGAAAGAGCACATCTACCATGCTGCAATGCTCGATCCGCACACCGCATCTGAGCTTTCCATCGACGATATCATTGCAATGTGCGACGATCTCATCGAGGCGCACAAGGATTGGATGCCCGAATACAAATAATCGCAAACGCGAAAATAACAGCTTCAAATCGACCGACCCTATTTCGGGTCGGTCGATTTTCATATTCATGAAAAGTATAAAAACGCGAAAAACGGTTAAATTAAAGTTGATTTCAAAGGAGGTCAATGAATATGAAAATCAAGAAATTGTTAGCTGTGATAACGGCGATCTCAATGCTCATTCTGCCGTCATGCGCGGGCACTACGGGTCCCTCCGGCGGAGAAGATAATACCGATCTCGCCGGAACTTACAATATTACTCTCTGGGTTTCCGAAAAGGAGGGCATTGCGGAGCAGTTTGCCAAGCAGATAGATGCCTTTGAGGCGGCGAACCCCGGCGTTGTCATCAATGCACAGATCGAGGGAGTCGCCGAGGGCGATTCCGGCTCAAAGGTCTTAGCCGACGTTGCAACGGCACCCGATATTTACAGCTTTGCGCAGGATCAGCTTGTGCGTCTTGTTCAGGCTGCGGCACTTGTGGCACCGGGTAAAGCCGCAGCGGAGACGATCAGAGCCGAAAATGATGCAGGTGCGGTTGCGGCGGCAACCGTCGGCAATACTCTTTGGGCGTACCCCATGACGAGCGACAACGGCTATTTCATGTATTATGACACCTCGATAATCTCCGAGGAGGATGCCGAGGATATGTCAAAGATCATTGCCGCATGCGAGCGCTCGGGCAAAAAATTCCGTTTTGCGCTTGAAAATGCGTGGTACACCGCATCCTTCTTCTTCGGGGCGGGCTGTAAATCGGTTTGGACCATTGCCGAGGACGGAACGAGCTTTTCCTCAGTCGATGACGATTTCAATTCCGAAAAGGGACTTGTTGCAATGCGTGCCATGCGCGAGCTGACGCGCTCGCGCTGTTATGACAACAATGCCGACGTCTTCACCGATGCTGCCGTGGTCGTTACGGGTATTTGGAATGCGGGCGCGGCAAAGGCTTATTTCGGGGAAAACATGGGAGCGACCGACCTGCCATCCTTCACCGTGGACGGCAAATCATACCACCTCGGTTCTTTCTCCGGAAACAAGCTCATGGGTGTAAAGCCACAGTCCGACCCAAAGCGCGCCGCGGTCCTTTCAAAGCTCGCGCTTTATCTCACGGGCGAGGAATGTCAAACACAGCGCTTTGAGAGTTTTGAGTGGGGTCCCTCAAACATTAACGCTCAAAAGAGCGAGGCGGTGCAGTCCAATATTTCCCTTGCGGCGCTTGCCAAGCAAAATGCGCACGGCACTCCCCAGGGGCAGATACACGGCGCATGGTGGGACATCACGAGAGTTCTCGGCGCGGATGCCAAGAACGCCAAGAACGATGACGATCTCAAGCGCGCTCTCGAATCGTACAAAAAAGCGGTCGACGCCGCCGTTCGGACCCCCGACCCCAAAGCATGAACAAGCTGAGTGACCTTGAATATTTAAAGCTTGATAGGTACAGCGCTTTTTGGTACAGATTCAAGCTGATACTTTATTCCGTTCCGCTCGGCTTAAGAAACAGCGCACGGCGCATTCTGGGGCTTATGTGCCGAGCATATTCGGTGCTCAAAAACGGAATCATGGATATCGTTTCCACCTTCCGTGACGGAAATTGGGCGGTAAGGCTCTCTATTCTGATCTTCGGATTCGGCAATATTTATTACGGTCAAGTCATGCGCGGAATGCTTTTTCTGATTTTTGAGGCGGTCTTCATCGTCTATATGTTCGTACCGAGCGGAGGCATTTATTGGCTCGCAAAAGGCAATTGGTTCCGCACGGGCGCGACCGTCGGCACCGTTCAGGGCGGTTACAGATATGACGAGTTCTACGACACCGAGGTGTGGGTGCCGGGCGACGATTCCGTCAAGGTGCTTCTTTACGGTATGATGACGATACTCTTCATCATTGCCTTCTTTTACACTTGGCGGCTGCAGTTCAAGCAATGCCGTACGTGTATGGATATCACCGCGAGCGGCAAGAAGATAAAAAGCGGCAAGGACGATCTGCGATCCCTGCTTGATGACGATTTTCATAAAACGCTTTTGGCGCTCCCTGTCGGCGGGCTATTCCTGTTCACGGTCATACCGATCATTTTTATGATCCTTATTGCCTTCACAAGCTACGACGCGGCGCACGACGGCTATTCCAACCTCTTTTCGTGGGTCGGGCTTGAGCATTTCAACGAGCTTCTCGATTTTGAGCGTGGCGGTCTCGGCCTTGCCTTCGGCGAGATACTGTCATGGACGCTTATTTGGGCGTTTTTCGCCACGTTTACGAATTATTTCCTCGGCATGCTCGTTGCCATAATGATAAACAAAAAGGGAATAAGGATAAAAAAGTTCTGGCGGACTGTGCTGATCATGACGATTGCCATTCCTCAGTTCGTCTCCCTGCTTTACGTTTCCGAGCTTTTTGACAGCTCCGGCATCGTCGGCAGACTGCTTCTTGAATGGAATCTCATTCCGAAGTCAATGGTAGAGGCAAATCAGCTCTCACTTTGGCAAAATCCGACGTCTGCCAAAATATTGCTCATACTTGTCAATATATGGGTCGGAATTCCGCACATCATGCTCATAGCCACGGGAATACTCATGAACATTCCGCAAGATCTCTATGAATCCTCGCGCATTGACGGCGCCGGCCCCTTTGAGCAGTATCGCCGCATCACCCTGCCGTATATGATGTTCGTAATGGGTCCGTACCTTTTGACGAGCTTCGTCGGTAACCTGAATAATTTCAACGTTATCTACCTTTTGACGCAGAACAATCAGCTCCTCAATACCAATCTGGGAACTGTGGGCGGCGTTTCCGTGACCCATACCGACCTGCTCATTACGTGGCTGTACAAAATGACGGCGAACAGCTCGGAGACGAAATACTATCTCGCCTCTCTCATCGGAATCATGGTTTTCGTGGTGGTTGCCGTGCTTTCCATTATAGTTTATAACTTCATTCCGTCAATGAAAAACGAGGAGGATTACAGGTGATTAGCATGAAGCGCAAGAGACTTGCCGGCAACGCCGCGGTTTACGCCCTCTTGATACTGATGACGGTTATATGGCTCTTTCCCTTTTTCGGGTTGGTGCTTGAATCCTTTAAGACCGAGACCACGATGCAGACGGGTTACCTTTTCCCGAAGAAGTTCGGATTTGACAACTATATCAGGCTTTTCAGGGACACCGATTTCCTTATATGGTTCAGAAACACCGCCTTTATTGGTGTGTCAACGTCTGTGCTTGAAACGATATTCATTCTTTCCCTGAGCTACGCCCTTTCGCGCCTGCGCTTTAAGGGCAGGCGGGGACTGATGAACTTTTTGCTTGTCCTCGGAATGTTTCCGGGCTTTTTGACTCTGATACTCATTTATAAGGTCTTTTCCGACGTGGGACTGACACAGAATCGTGCGCCGCTTGGGCTTCTCATAGTATACGTTGCCACCGCAGGCATGGACTACTATATTTCAAAGGGCTTCTTTGACACTATTCCGAAAAGTCTTGACGAGGCGGCGAGAGTGGACGGTGCAACTCGCGCTCAGGTGTTTTACAAAGTGATATTGCCGCTCTCAAAGCCCATAATCATTTGTACCGTGCTTCTTGGATTTATGACACCCTGGGGAGACTTCATGCTGGCAAGCTATCTCATACACGAAAACAGCGCCGGAATGAATGTTGCCGTCGGAATGTTTGAATGGCTGTCCAATACTATGGTAAATACTAATTATACCATGTTCTGTGCGGCAGGCGTTATAGTCGCCATACCGGTGACGGCAGTATTCCTCTGCCTGCAGAAATATTATGTTGAGGGTATCACCGGAGGCGCGGTGAAAGGATAGCTATGGCAAGTGTTAAACTGACGAATGTAAAAAAGGTCTACGGCAAGGACAGCGTTGCCGTGGAAAATTTCAATCTCGATATCGCGGATAAGGAGTTTGTCGTTTTCGTCGGACCCTCCGGATGCGGAAAATCGACCACTTTGCGCATGATCGCGGGGCTTGAGGATATAACGGAGGGCACCGTGGAGATAGACGGTGTCGTCGTAAACGACCTTGAGCCGCGCGACCGCGATATTGCAATGGTCTTTCAGAATTATGCGCTCTACCCCCACCTGACGGTGTTTGAGAATATGGCTTTCAGCCTGCGACTCAAGAAAATACCACAGGAGGAGATCTACGACAGGGTCATCAAGGCGGCGGATGTCCTCGGCATCACGGAGTATCTGCGCCGCAAGCCGCGTGCGCTTTCGGGCGGTCAGAGGCAGAGGGTGGCAATAGGCCGTGCCATGGTGCGCGACAGCAAGGTCTTTCTCATGGACGAGCCACTCTCAAATCTCGATGCCAAGCTGCGCAACCAAATGCGAGCGGAGATCATTCTTTTGCGCAAAAAGATCGACACGACCTTTATCTACGTCACGCACGACCAAACCGAGGCGATGACCCTCGGAGACCGCATCGTCATCATGAAGGACGGCCGCATCAGGCAGGTCGGCACGCCGGAGGAGGTCTTTGACATGCCGGACGATCTCTTTGTTGCCGAATTTATCGGCGCGCCCAAGATGAATACATTAAAGACGCAACTGCTTGAGGAAAACGGCAAGTATTTTGTGACACCGCACGGCGCGCGGATAGCCGTTATCGGCAAAAAGGCGGATATGCTCGCCGAAAAGGGAATAACGTCGCGCGAGATCGTTCTCGGCGTACGCCCGGAGCATTTTATGCTTGCGCATACGGGTGATGCGGATGCCATACGTTGCCGCATAGCCGTAAACGAGATGATGGGAAGCGAGCTGCATCTCCATGCCGAAACGGAGAGCGGCGACCGCCTGATAATCCGCGTGCCGACGGTGAAGCTGACTGAGAGCGAACGCCGTTCGCTCGTCGCCGGTTCGGATATATATATAACCTGCGAATCGAAGGTGATGCATTTCTTTGATGCAGAGACGGGGTGCAATTTATTGAAATAAAAGATTCCCGAGGCATCGGGAATCTTTTAAATTACTTGATATTTGGCGTCGGATATGGTATAATAAATACAAAGTATCCGAAAGGCGGTATTGAGATGGAAGATAATACACCGCTTGTGTGCCTTGAGATTGCTCCCGAACGTGAGGACAGCGAAATGGCAAGGCGTTTGGCGGAAAGATTCGGCACGGACGGTCGGAACGCCGAGCTTATTCTCAAACTCGACGGTGAAGGACTTTCGCTGATATCTGACGGCAGGGTCTTGAAGGGCGATTTTGTGAAGTTGCTTCCGCGAATAGCGCAGGGTCGGATAGGAAGTGAGCTTCTCGTCCGCGCTGCAAGGCTTAAGGGCATCGGGACTCCCCATGCGATAGATGCCACCGCAGGGCTTGGCGACGACTCCGTCCTTTTGGCGGCGGCAGGCTTCCGCGTTACGATGTTTGAGCGCAATCCCGTTATATACGAGCTGCTTTGCGATGCGGCGGAGAGGGCGCGAGCCGTCCCCGAGCTTCGCGAGATCGTTGAGCGGATGGAGATAATCAACGGTGACAGCATTGCCGCAATGCCGGCTCTTGAGGGCGAGGCGGATGTCATTTTGCTTGACCCCATGTTTCCCGAGCGGCAAAAAAGTGCACTCGTTAAGAAAAAGCTTCAAATGATACAAAAGCTTGAAGCTCCTTGCGCGGACGAGAGGGAGCTTTTGCTCACCGCCATGCGCGTCGGCCCGAAAAAGCTCATAGTCAAGCGGCCGCCCAAGGGCGCGTACCTTGCCGGCATCAAGCCCGACCATTCCGTTGAGGGAAAGGCAGTCCGATTTGATTGCTTCGTTTCACCGAAGGACAGGATACATAAATTTATTTGATATTGAGCCGATTGTAAAAGTCAGCGGTTTTCAATATAATTCGTTTTTTCGGTGGCTTTGCCGACGAAAAAACACCGCCCAGACGAGCAAAGCGAGTCCGCGCGCCGAGGGGAGCCGTAGCGGCTGATAAGCGCGCGTTCCCCGCCGCTCGGGTCTCAATTGTAAAACGCAGTTTTACAATTGGCTATTATTTGATATTGCGAAGGAGAAGAAAAACATGTGCACAGCTCTCAGTATGAAAACCCGTGATCATTATTTCGGCAGGACACTCGACCTTGACTATTCTTATGCGGAGGAGGTCGTTGTCGTTCCGCGGCGGTATCCGTTTTCGTTCCGGAAAGCCGGAGACCTGGGCGAGCATTTTGCCATGGTCGGAATGGCAACCGTGATGGACGGCGTTCCCCTGCTTTACGATGCCGTAAACGAACACGGCCTCGGTATGGCAGGGTTGAATTTCCCGAATAACGCTTATTTTCATCCCGTGAAGGATGAAAAGGACAATATCACGCCCTTTGAATTTATCCCTTGGATACTCGGCAAATGCAAGACGGTCGGAGAAGCACGGATTTTGCTTGAGCGCATCAACCTTGCGAATATTCCGTTCAGCGACAAGCTGCCGCTTTCGCCCCTGCATTGGATGATCTGCGATCGCGACGGAGCGATAGTGGTAGAATCCATGGCGGACGGACTTCATGTTTACGATAACCCCGTCGGCGTGATGACCAACAATCCGACGTTCCCAAAGCATCTGGCAAATCTTGAAAAATATAACCGTTTGCGCGTGGATAACGGCGATGCCATGAAGGAGCTTGATGACGAATTTTTCAGCAACGGATTGGGTGCGGTCGGCTTGCCGGGCGATATCTCGTCAATGTCGCGCTTCGTCCGTATAGCCTTCGGGCGCAAGAATTCGGTCTGCGACTGTGATGAGACGGCATCCGTTTCGCAGTTTTTCCATCTGCTCTCGTCGGTCGAGCAGATTCGGGGACTATGCCTTACCGCCTCAAAGCGCTGGAATATCACGGTCTACACCGCCTGCGCAAACGCGG
>JBJDZD010000078.1:0-10354 GCA_051867815.1 Eubacteriales bacterium
AAGCCACCGAAAAAACGAATTTTTATTAAATTTGTTGACTTTTACAATCGGCTATTTTAACTTTATCACCATTTTACCATACGGTGCAGTGATTGTCAAGCATTTCAGTGAAAATTGCTACTCAACTCTTTGTTGAGTTCAAAATCTGTCTTTTCCGGCGGTGAGCTTGATGAGAAGGTCAATGTCATCCGGCTGGACCTTCGCCTCGTGAGCCGCGCGGCAACGCTTCAGTGCACCGCATTTGGTGCATTTATGAGTGATGACGTAGCCCTTCTTGGGATCCGGCTCGACGAGTATCGGCTCCATAAGACCGTGGCATTCGCATGCGCGGTCGCCGGGGTTCTCGTCGATATGTATCGACCACAGGCAGAAGGGGCAATGATTGCGTGAGGAGGAGCCGAGCGGCTTGACCTCGCGTCCGCAATGTCCGCAAATGAAGCCCGAATCGTTTTTTGCAAATCTTTTATTCTCAAGTGCCATATTTTTTGCCTCTTTTCGGTCTTTTTTCAAAAAAGCCCTTTATTTATTCGAATTTTTGTTGTATAATTATCTATGTATGCTTAATTATACATTATTATTTGACTTCGGTCAAGTATTTGACGGATTTTTTTACGAGGGGAGGGAAGAAAATGAAGAAATTGCCGGAGCTTCTGGCTCCTGCCGGCTCGCCCGAGGCACTCAGCGCGGCGATAAGAGCCGGTGCCGATGCCGTTTATATGGGGGCATCCGGGTTTAACGCACGCATCGGCGCGGCGAATTTCACGCCCGAAAGCCTTAAATATGAGATCGCGCGAGCGCACGAGGCAGGAGTTCGCATCTATCTGACCCTCAATACCTTGGTTTACGACCGCGAGATCCCCGAAATGCTGGGGACTGCCGAGGCAGCGTACCTTGCCGGAGCGGATGCCTTGATAGTTGCCGACCTCGGCGTTGCTTCATTGCTCCGCCGCACCTTCCCCGACCTGCCGCTCCATGCGTCAACGCAGATGTCGGGGCACAATCTCGACGCCGCGCGAGAACTTCATAAGCTCGGCTTTGAGCGCATGGTCATAGTGCGCGAGACCTCGCGCGAGAATATGGAGCTTATCTGTCGGCAGTCGCCCATTGAGATAGAGGCCTTCGTTCACGGCGCGCTCTGCGTTTGCCATTCGGGGCAATGCCTGTTTTCCTCAATAGTGGGCGGAAGGTCGGGAAACCGCGGACTTTGCGCACAGCCCTGCCGCTTGCCGTACACGGGCGAGCGCGGCAGCCGAAGCTATCCTCTCAGCTTAAAGGACCTCTCGCTTGCCGAGCATTTGCCGGAGCTTATCGACATGGGCGTTTCGTCGCTCAAGGTCGAGGGCAGGATGAAGCCCCCCGAGTATGTCGGCGGCGTCATTTCGATCTGGCGCAGGCTGCTCGACGAGTGCCGCGGCGCCACCCCCGAGGAGATGCGCCGTCTGGCGGAGATCTTCTCGCGCCAGGGCTTCACGGACGGCTATTATGTCGGCAAGATCGACAATACAATGCTCGGCGTTCGCACCGAGAGCGATAAAGCAAGGTCGGCGTCACGGAAAAAGCCCGACGACTGCAAAACCGAACGCGCCCCCATCCCCGAATATACGGCGAGGGCGTACCGCGCTTCGGATTACGTTCCGAAAAAGCCGAGCGGTCGTCGCGGAAAGCCGATAGTGAACTACGCGGTCTTTTGCGACCCCTCACAGCTTACACCGCGTGCGGCAAAATTCTTTGATATTTGCTTTTTACCCTCCGATAAATTCCGAAAAGGCGCGCGTGGCGTCGCACTTCCACCCGTCATACCCGACAGCGAGCTGCCGCGCGTTCGCCGTGAGCTGGAGCGAGCCGTCGCCCTCGGAGCGACGGAGGTGCTTCTCGGCAACCTCGGCCATATCGCGCTTGCTCGTGAGTTTGGCTTGACCATGCACGGCGACCTCCGCCTCAACGTTACCAACGGCGAGACTGCCGCCGCGCTTGAGGAGCTTGGCTTTGAGGACTTCATCCTCTCGCCCGAGCTTACTCTGCCCCGCTTGCGAGATATTTCGGGCAGATCCTTCGTTACGGTTTACGGCAGGCTGCCTTTGATGGTGACGGAAAAATGCGTGGGCAAGGAAATCGGCGGTTGCGAGAAATGCAACGGAGGAAAAACGGAGCTTGTTGACCGCATGGGCGTGCGTTTTCCCGTTATGCGTGTGCCCGAGCATCGCTCCCTGATAGTAAACTCGCTTCCCACGTACGTCCTCGACCGTCCGCGCGACCTCTGCGACGGTTTTATCACGCGCAGGCATTACTTTTTCACGGTAGAAACGCCGAGAGAGGTCGATGCCGTGCTTGCCGCGGCACAATCGGGCGCACCGATACCGGGCGGAAAATGCCGCCGCCTTCCCCAGCCGCAAAAGAAAGGAAAATAAATGAAAACAGTAAAGAATATTTCATCGGCCATTGCAGTTTTTCTCTGCATCCTGATATGTATTTACGTGCTTACGCTCTATCTCAAATTCAAGCCGAAGGAACCTGCTATAAACGATGACGGAACGGTCGAGGAGGTGCCCGGCAAGATAGAGCAGTTCCTTGATTCCAATGTGCAGGTCGAGGAGCATCTGACCTTGGTGTTTTTGCTTGCGATCTCAGCGGCATCGGGCTTTTTGCTTGAGCGGATGCCGTCGTTCGGTGTGCTGAGCGCGGCAGGCGCACTTGCTTATGCGCTGACGATGTTCCGCTTTGAGGCTTTGCCGAAATTTCCGAAATCAATCATCATTTTCACCATTGCACATGTGGCGGGCGCGCTTTTCTACGCCGCCACGTCGGAACGCGGACGCGCTCATTCCCGTCTCGGGATGAACAGCGCCGCTTCGGGCGGTCTGCTTTGCAACACCGCCGCGCTCGGAACCTGCGTTTACCTGTTGCCCATCCTTTCAAGGCTTGCGGAAAACGCCGACAAGCTTGCACAGCTTGAAGAAAATAAGCTCGTTATATCGACGAAATTCGCCATCATCCCCAATTTCGTCGATATGATATGGAGAGCCTTTGAAACGAGGGGGTACGAGCATGCGCGTTCGGTACTGCTCACCCTGACAAGGCAGTACGAAACGGAAGGCATTGCCGAGGATTTTGAGCTGACCTTCGTAGGCGAGGAATACGGCGTGTATTTGAAGCTTGCAATCCTCCTCTTAGGCGTTATTGTCCTCTCCCTCGTCCTCAGACGCCGCGCGTGGGCAGGCGCGCTTTTGGCACTCGTGCCGCCGGTGTACGTTTTCCACAACATGCTCTACGACCGTATTTCAACCGCCACTCTCATCCTTTTGACCTTCACCGCCGTCGGCGCAGTCGGTGCTTTTGCGGCGTATCAGCGCGAGGGCGCGCCTGTGCTGGTCGATGAAAACGGTTACGAGTCGGAAACGGAGGAGGACGATGATCCCACCTCCGACGAGCTGCCGCAGAGCGACGCGGAGGACGACGGCGAGGGCGAAAGCATCCCCGACGAGGAATGCGAACGCCTTGATTATTTCTATGAAAAGCCGCAGGAGATTCCCACGGACGAGGAACGCGCGGAATACCTCGAAATCAAAGAAGATGAAGCTCCGCGCGCCTGAGTATTACAAAGAATTTCAGTGTATTGCCGGCCGTTGCCGCCACAGCTGCTGTATCGGCTGGGAAATATGCATCGACGAGGGTGCGCTTGAAAAATACAGAGGTACTGATATTGAACGGAGCATTTCGCGGGACGGAGTGCCGCACCTCGTTATGATTGACGGCAACCGTTGCCCCCATCTTGACGAGCGCGGCCTTTGCCGCATAATCGCGGAGCGAGGAGAGGGGTATCTTTGCGATATCTGCCGCGAGCATCCGCGATTTTACCACGACACGGAACAGGGGCGCGAGGTTGGGATCGGTCTGTCCTGCGAGGAGGCCTGCCGGCTGATACTCTCGTCGGACGGGTATGCGAGATTTGTCGAGCTTGCCGATGTTGATGGAGAACCGAGCGTCGGGTTTGATGCATTGCCGCTCAGGGCAAAGATTTTCGGGATATTGTCGTCGGATGCTCCTTACGGAGAAAGACTTGACCGTATCAGCACGGAGTTTTCCGTTTTTCCGTTACCAAACGACTCGGCACGTGAGCTGCTTGCCGGTCTTGAATATCTTGAGCCTTGGCACGGGGAGCTGTTTCTCTCTTACGACGTACGGAAGAAGTGCGAGCTGTCACTTGAGAAAAAACTTGAACGCGCGCTTGCCTATTTCGTGTTCCGTCATTGCTCGGACGCCTGCGACGGGGATGATTTCCGTTCCTCGCTCGGCTTTGCTCTGTTTTGCGAGCGGCTCATCGCTTGCATTGGGGCGGACGGCGATATTGAGGAAGCGGCGCGAATAGTATCCGAGGAGCTTGAATACTCCGAGGAAAACACCGAAGCAATAAAATTTGAGTATTTGTTTTAATTAAGGCTATGTCATACGAAATGGTAGATTATTTCAAAAAATATGCAATAATAATGGTAGACAAAAAATCCAGGAGCTGATTTAGCTGTCTGCTGTTAAAGATATTTAATCTGACAAAAGGAGGTTATTGATATGACCAAAGACATATTTAATGGAAATATCAAAAAAGAATATGTGAATTATGTTAAATTCACATTGGTGGTTGAAAGTGTGTTGTTTTTCGCTTTCTTTCTTTTCTTTTTGTTATTTGCCTTAAGGGACAGAACCTTTCGCAAGTCGAACGCATCTTTGGGTAAAGGAGAATGAAAATGAGCAAACAATACAAAGATGTCATTCGCATTTTCTTTTCAGATTATCTTTGTTGGCTTGTAAGCATATCTGTTTTATTTGTCATTAGTTTGGTTGCAGCCATTGCCTTTGTTAATGCGAATGGTTTCATTTGGATTATTCCTATTTCATTCCTCGTTATTTATTGCTCATCGTTTCCATTGTTCATTCTATACTGCAAGGCAAGAAAAGATTTAAAATATAACAATATTGACAAATTAGCCATAAGAATACTTAAAATTGAACAGGATGACAAATTAGTATTCAGAAACCGAGGTGGAGCAATAGCCGGAAAGAGAAAATACAGGATCATTGACGAAAACGGTGATTACTATTTGCTTTCAACTGCAAATGATAAAGGTATGTTTATCTTGTATAATCCTGATTTCACATTTTCTCTTGAAGTTGAAGTTTTAAAAAAATCGAGATTGGTTTTGAGAATGAAACTAATCGATGAGCCAAAAGTCAAGAAAGAAACCAAAAATCAAAAATATAGCATAAAACTATTTTCGGATATATTTGGTCATTATCTTTGATGAGTTATTAATTACAAAAAGTGTAAAAAACAGTCATATAAAGTGACAGAGTTTTAATTAAAAAAGGAAGGCTGATCCCGTGCGGAATCAACCTTCTTTTTTGCTTTTATTTGCCGCTTGACAAGGAGATCTCGTTCTCGATCATCGCGGCAAGCTTTTTCATTTTGCCGTACAGGCGGTCAAGCTTTTCCTTGTAGGTCAGCGAGGCGCCGACGGCGACCTTATTGCCCTCAAAGGTGAGAAGCTCGGGTGTTGCGGCAATGGGCAGGGCGGCGATATTGGCGCGCGCCTCTTGCTCCGTCATTCCCTTAAGCTCCTTAAAGGCACCTGCGGAGACCTCCGCGCATATGCGGTCGCGTCCCGTTTCCGTTTTTGCCAGCTCACGGGCAACCTTCTCCCAATCTACGTTGCCGTCAAAGGCGGGCATATGCAGGTCGTGGATGCCGTTGTTGTCCTGAATATGGGTGACCGCCAGACGGTCGCCGAAGTCGTGCAGAAGCTCGCGCTCGGGCGCAAACGCGTTATGGTGGCCGCTGTCGTAGGTGTAGCCTATCGACTTGAAATCCTTCAGCCGAGCCATCGTTTCATAGAGATACTCAATGTAAACGGAATTCTCAAGCGCGAGGGTAAAGCCGTTCTCCTGTGCACATTCCGCAATCTTTACGAAACGTGCGAATGCGGTCTCGCTTGCCGGGGCGGGGGGCGTGTGACCCCAAGTGATGTGCGCGACGCCCGTTTTGACACCTGCCGCGCTTGCGCGGCGTATCTCGCGGCAATAGCGTTCGCAAACGCGGTCGCCAAGCTCGTCCTCGCTCCACATGGCGGTGGTCTTTGCACCGGTCAGGTGGATGTTGTCAATGGGCATGCCGTGCTTGCGGCAAAGCTCCACCGTCGGCTCCAGCTCGTCGCCGGAGAAGAGACCAAGGCCGAGCGCAAGAAAATCAAAGCCGGATTCCTTGATCTGCAGTATCCTTTCCTCCATGCCGAGTGAGTCGTCGCTTAAAATATACGTACCTACCTTTACCATGTCAGCATACCCTATTGTGAATATTTCCGCTGAAAAATTCGCGGATATTTTCCGCCATCATGCGCACGCAACGGTGGCGCGCCTCGTACGAACCCCATGCCATGTGGGGCGTCAGTATTACGTTCGGCAGACCGAGCAGGGCGGTGAAGGGGTGGTCTGTGCCGAACGGCTCCTGCGAGTAAACGTCAACGCCGAGCGCGCCTATCTTGCCCGAAAGCACGCCGTCGGCAATCGCCGCCTCGTCGCAAACGGCACCGCGAGCGGTGTTGACGAGGACGACGCCGTCCTTCATCGTTGCTATCCTATCGCGCGAGATCATGCCGCGCGTACCGTCGTTCAGCGGAACGTGGAGCGAAATGACGTCACATTCACGGCAGATGCGGTCGATGTCCGCCGCCTCGTAGCGCGTCTCCGGCTTGCGGCGGCAGAGAAGCACGCGGCAACCGAGCGCAGATGCGATCTCGGCGACCTTTGAGCCGATGCCGCCACCGCCGACCACGCCCCAAGTCATTCCGGCTATCTCGTGATAGACCGGCTCAAGTCGGTTTGCGCTTGACGAGCGTGAATATTCGCCGGAGTGGACGAAATCGCGGAACTCGGCGAGTTTGGTCACCAGCGACAGCACCATTGCGGCGGAGAGTTGGGCGACGTTGTCGGTCGAATAGCCCGGAACGTTGCAAAGGGCGATTCCCGCCTCGCGGCAGTAGTCAACGTCGATATTGTCGTAGCCCGTGGCGGCAACGCAGATGAGCCTCAGCCTCCGCGCTCCACAGAGATTGGAGGCGTTGAGCTTTACCTTATTTATAACGACGACCTCGGCGTCGCAGATTCGCTCACCGACCGCTTCGGGCGGCGTTGAGATATATTCCGTGACATCTGCCACCTCGCGGATGGGCGAGAGGTCAATATCTGCACCCAGAGTGCCCTTGTCGAGGATTATTGCTTTCATTCTTCGATAGTGACGGTGTATGAAACCTTATGAATGAGTGTCTGTCCTTCGATCTTCGCGGTGAAGCTTATGATGCAGTAGAGCTTGGTCACGGTGCCGTTCTCGTAAACTACGTCTGCCTCTGCCTTACCTTTCATGTTGGTAGCGCCGAGCTGACCGTAAACCTCCTTAAAGGAGATCAGAATGGGATTTGAAATCACGAAGGTGTGGGTGTAGTCGCCCTCGCCTGTCTTTATTTCGGAGGGGTAAACAGACGTGAGCACGAGTGGATCGAGAAATGTTCCGATGTAGGTTCTGGCAGTGCTGTCGGTAATTTCCTGAGTTTGATTTTCACTTCCGGAGACTATGGTCGTCATAGCGCCATCCTTGTAATCAATGGTGACCACGGTGTCGCCTTCGGTGCCGTTGTTGACTTTCGAGGTGATGGAAAAACTGTATTTGCCGTCCTCGTCCGTACTTGAGGTGACGATATCGGTCTCTTTGATATTCTGAGTTGTGCCTGCAAAGCTGATATTCTGCTCGATTACCGTGGTAAACTTGATGCCGTCTGCTGTTTTGAGGTCGCCGAGTATCTTTTGTACCTCTAAATATGCCGCAAGATCTTCAACCTCCGTGTACTTGGAGAAGTCTACCTCGGGCAGGACGGCAGTGTCGATGTCCCTGTAGGTGAAGATCATCTTCAGCTTGGGCGTTCTGTACAGATCGTCGAAGTCGGTGCGCTCGAAGGAGAAGGCGAATTCCATGGATACGGGGATGAGCTGTTCCGTCACGGTGACGGTAATGCTCGTGTCGCTTATCTTATAGCCTTCGCATAGGTCTTCGGCGCCGGAGCCTAAAATTTTGAGGATCACGGCGAGAGAATCAGCATCGTACCCGGAAGCGGTGGCGGTCCAGCCGCCGTCCTCAAGTTGAACGCAGGTCTTGGAGGTCGCCTTTTTGAAGGCCTCGGTGAGATCCTCATCGGTCAAGCCGTCGTACATAATAGTGCGGTGCTTCTCGTAATCCTCTATGAAAATGGGAGAAACGAGAGCCGTGTTCTCGCCGTTTTCCTTGTAGCTTCTGTACATTTTGCCGTCTCGGTAGCCTTCAACGATTTCGGTCTTTTGCGTTATGTCCGTGCCATTTGCGTTAATGACAACTTCCGCGCCGGCTTCATCGTGCCTTTCAGGCGATTCGGAACGTAAGCCCGTATACGTGCTGAATCCGGTACCGGTCATGGTGAAAGATGAACCGGCGGTGGTACCCTCCATTTCGATCTTAAGGTCTGTAGTGTAGGAATCCGCAAAGCTGTCGCTGCCGACGATTTCAAAAATCTTGTCTGTGCGCTCGGCTTCGGTCATTTTCTCCATTTTCGGCGCCGTGTCGCAGGAAGCAAAGCAGGGCGCAAGCATCATCAGAACGAGAACGAGGGAGAGGGAACGAAGAATATGCTTTTTCATGACATTTTTCCTTTCTGAGATGAAATTTACGGTTTGTATTAGAATTACCCGCATATATATTTTAGCACAACTGTATTATCTTGTCAATAGATTGGATTAAAATAATTTTTTTGTTAAATTTGAGTATTTCTATTGCATTTTGAAAGAATATATTGTATAATAATGTTAATAATCGGAAAGATCCGAAAACATGTGAGGTAAAACATGAAAAAGACAATCGCTCTCATTATCGCTCTGATCATGTCGCTTTCCCTGCTCGGTGCCGTTTCGGTATCCGCAGAGGGACTTACCGGTGCCGGAACCGAGGCAGACCCCTATAAGATCTCCACGGCGGCTGACCTTGACGCCTTCAAGGCAATGTCCGGCAATTTCACAAGTGACATGCACTTCGTACTTACGAACGACATCGACTACACTGATTATAAGGTGGGCGACGCGGCTCCCGAAAAGACTTGGGCAGGCCCCGAGAAGTTTGCAGGCACCTTCGACGGTCAGGGATACACCATTTCCGGCCTTTATTTCAGCGATGCCACTAAGGACATCGCCGGCTTTATTGCAAGCACCACCGATGCCACCGAGAATACCGCTCCCGTAGTCATCAAGAATCTTAATATCGCCGACTCTTATTTTGAGGCAAAGACTAAAATAGGCTCCGTACTCGGAACGACCGCCAACACGGGTGCATCCGACGTTACCGTTTCCGGATGCTCAAGCAGTGCTGTCATTAAGGCACCGTCCGGCACCACCTATGCCGGCGGCATCGTCGGCTACTCGCAAAACGTTGCCGTTATTTTTACCATTGAGAATTGCCTCTTCACCGGTTCGGTTGAGGGCGGTGCATGTCTTGGCGGAATTTGCGGCCAGATAGGCAGAAGCAAAGCAATTGCAGACGAGAAGCCGTCCTACGTTAAGAATTGTCTCAATCTCGGCACGGTCAATGGCTCGCGCATCGTCGCCGGTATAGTCGGCCGCGATTATGCTGTCTGCGTCGTTACCGATTGCGTAAACGTAGGCACGGTTACGGCGAATACCGATGATACAAGGTATCCAAGCCAGTTCGGCTCGATCGTAGCTTTCGACACTTCCGCAAACAGCGGCAGCTACTACCTTGCATCCAACCCCGCAAAGCAGATAACCCAGGAGGGAGCCGTTTCCTGCTCTGACAGCAAGCACAATGCAGTTGATAGCTTTACCGCGGCTACCTGCCCCACTCTTTCCGCCGACTTCTGGGTATTCAACGCAGATGGTACCATCATGCTCAAGACCTTTGCTGCCGGTTCCGGAAATGAAGACGGTACGGATGTAACCACTGAGGAGCCTCCCGTAACCACCGAGGCTCCCGCCCAGACCACCGAAGCTCCTGCCCAGACCACCGAGGCTCCCGTTCAGACCACCGAGCCTGCCGAGTCGGGCGACACGGGCGACACCTCTTGGATATTCATTGCCTTCGCGGCTGTATCCGTCATTGGCGTTGCGGTCGTTGCAAAGAAGAAGGAAAACTGATGATTTAATATAAAAACGGATGCCGCGGTAACAGTCGGCATCCGTTTTTATCGTATAAATATAAGAAAAAACCGCGCCATGCGCGGTTCAGACCGCTGACAAAGGGTTCAGGACTTAAGTTCTGAACCCTTTGTCGTACTTT
>JBJDZD010000079.1:0-10268 GCA_051867815.1 Eubacteriales bacterium
AATGCGATAAATTGAAATTTGCAAATTTCATTTTCCGTAACTTTATTCAAAATCGATCTTAATGCTGCCGCCCTTGGTTTTGCCGTTTGTTTCGATAATGATTTCAATCTTATCATTCATCTCAACATAGCCGCCGCGGTCGTCCACGTTATCTCCGCCCTTGAGGCTGAAAAGCTCAGCCCTTTCTCCATCGCTTCCGCGCATGCGATAATAAACGGTCAGCTCGCCCTCCTCAAGAGAGGCGGTGTAATGAATCTCACCCTCCTGCGCACCGCTGCTTTTCTTCATGTTTATGACGAAAGTGCCGCTGAGAGTGCCCCAGCTTGCCGAGTACGAGTCGTTTATATTGTTCTGAACGAGCATGGTCGCACTGTAATGACTGATTGTAGATCCGGAGCAGGCGGCAAGTGAGAAAAGCATCAGCAAAGAGAGCAAAGCGCAAATGATTTTTTTCATTTCAATATCCCCTTAGTATTAATTTATGAGTACATTATATCATACGTTCGGGAAAATGTCAATAGTCAGCATTAAAAAATAACGGTTTTCCGTCATTTTGAAGCCGCTTTATAACTCTCTCCCCAACTGCTCATGGCATCAAGTATTGGGCGCAAGCTCTGTCCAAGCTCGGTCAAGCTGTATTCAACTCTCGGCGGCACCTCTGCATATACCTTCCGCGTCATTAGGCCGCTTCCCTTCATATCGCGGAGCCGGGCAGTCAGCACCTTTTGCGAAACGTTGCCGACAGACCTTTCAGTTCCCCGAATCGCTTCGTTCCGGTTAAGAGGTCGCGCAGAATCAAAACACTCCATTTGTCACCGATCAAGGTCAATGTGGTTTCTACGGGACAAGCAGACAGTTCATCAAATACCGTAATAATAATGCAAAAGGGCTGTAAAGCTCAAGCCGCAGAATGCGGCGAGGCATTACAGTCCTTTTTGATATGTTAATTGATCATTGGATAGAGCTGTACGGTGTTGCCGCCGTCAACCACAAGCTCAGCGCCCGTCGTATTGCGCGCATGGGCGGCAAAATACCAAACGGCGTCGGCAACGTCGGTACCGTCTGCAACGTCTCCGAGAGGAGTGAAGCGCGAGGGAACATTTTCGTAAAAATCGGGATTCTTCTCCCAGCGGTCGGTCCTTATCATACCGGGCAGAACGGCGTTGACGCGGATATTGTACCTGCCGAGATCAACTGCCATGGCACGCATCATACCAAGCTGACCGCTTTTTGATGCCGAATAGGCAATACGGTCGGGGATGGCTCTGTATGCGGTGTTGGAATTGATAAATATTATGCTTCCACCCCCGTTTTCTTTCATACGCCTTGCGGCATACTCGCATAAACAGTAATTCCATGTCATATTGGTGTTTATCACTCGCATAAAATCGGTGAGTGGATTTTCAAACATCTTTATTCCAAGCCCCTGGTCTGCGGCATTGAGAACGAGCGTATCAACAAAAACGTCCTCACGGTCAAGCTCGGCAAACATTTCGGCAACCGCATTTTCATTAACGGTTTGCTCATCAATCAGCGAATTCAAAGCTATCCCGATAACTTGTGGCCCGGTAAACTTACTTTGATAGCTTTCCTTTGCCTTCGCCACACTGTCGGCACTTCTTCCCGTAAAGACGACATTCCTGCCCTCGCTCAAAAATTTTTCAACTATGGCGACGCCCGTATTGATGCAAGCACCCGTTACAAGTACAGTTTTTTTCATATGATTTGTCCTGTTTGATTCTATTTTACTCTGTCGTAAACCCGCACGAAGTCCGCGATGAAGGCGTCGTCGACGAATTCACCCTCTATTTTATATGGCTCAGAGCGTCTGTAACCCCGTACCTCGGTGGTAAGCAGGATAAACTGGGGGACGTGGGAGACGTGGGCATTGCAACGGGCGGTCTCCTTGCCGTCGCAGTAGAATACGTACCCGTCGGGCGTCCACTCCATGCCGAAATAATGCCAGCCGTCCTCGGTAGGCTCAATGGGGTATCTCAGTCTGCCGTCCGTCTCGTACTGTTTGCCGTAGCCGTTCATTATGTTACCGGATGTTGCGATTCCGCTCTTGAAGCATTCCATAATATCCGATTCAACGCCGCACCATTCGGGTTCAAAGCGTGCGCCGATTGAGGGTGACTGCGTCCAGAATGCGCTCCACATTACCTCGGGTTCGCGCTGGAATTTGCAACGGCACTCGTAGTAGCCGTAGCGATGGACGAATTTCGGCTCTTTGGTAGGGGCGAGCGGCCATATTTCGTCCTGATTCCAAGGATTATCCGTATCGGATTTGGGGTCGTCGAAGGAGTTGGATCCCGTTTGAAGCTGGGGGGACACGTAGCAACCGTTTCTCTCTGTGCGGTGAAGCTCGACGCAGCTGCCCTTTACGACTACGCCTTGGTCCGTGTATGCATCGAATCTTTTACCCCAGAAATTGAGCCTGAAATCCCATTTCGTGCGATCAAGCTCGTTTCCGTCGAACTCGTCCGACCACGCAAGACTCCATTCGCCGTCGGGGAGCAGGCTCGGTGCGTGATCCTTTACTTCAAATTTTTTCATTGCTTTTATCTCCTTTTTTGATCAAATAATTGCCGTAGCTTGTGGTCATAACGACCTCAAAAATAGAATTTCGTTTTTGCGGGGCGTATATCGGTCAACGCACCCGTATAATGGCGCAGAGTGTGTGGGCGGTACGGATGCATGAGGCAAGCGTTCTCGTCTATCTCGATTCCGAGACCGGGCTTGTCGGGGATGGTGATATATCCGTCCTTGTATTCAAGAGCTTCATTTGTGACGTCGCCTCTCCACTCAACGTCCGAATACATGATTTCAAGTATTTCAAAGTTCGGACAGGTCGCCGCAAGCTGAAGAGTCGCCGCGTTTGCAACGGGGCCGGAGGGATTGTGCGGAGCAAAGGGAATGTAGCGACATTCCGCTTCGGCGGCAATCTTTTTCAGCTCCATAATACCGCCTGCGTGCGATATGTCGGGCTGTATGTAATCCGCCGCCGGATTGTCGAACATCGGCTTATAGTCCCAGCGCGTATAAAGCCTTTCACCGGCCGCTATCGCAACGGGTGACTTGTCTCGCACCGCTCTGAGCGCGTCGAGATTGTCGGGCGGCACGGGTTCTTCAAAGAACATCGGCTTGAACTGTGCAAGCTCCTGCGCTATTTTTATGGCGGTAGGAATATTGAATCTTCCGTGTCCCTCGATCAGCAGATCAACGTCGTTCCCCACCGCTTCACGGACGGCGGCGATGTTGCGAAGTGCTTTGTCGAGGTCGGCATTTGATATGTTGAGATAATTCTTACCGAAGGGATCCCATTTCATGGCGGTAACACCACGCGCAACGGCAATCTTGGCTTTTTGTGCAAACTCATCGGGTTCCTTCGCCCCCGCAAACCAGCCGTTTACATATATTCGTACCTTCTCATGTACCTTTCCGCCGAGCAGTTGATAAACCGGAACCCCGAGGCTCTTGCCGAGAATGTCCCACATCGCCATCTCAACCGCCGAGAGGGCCGACATCAGCACCGCTCCGCCGCGCCAATAGGCATCGCGGTATATGTCGTGCCAATGCTTTTCGATCTGTCGGGGATCCTTTCCGACGAGATATTCCTTGATATGCTCGACCGCCCCGACCAAAGCCTTTTCCTTATATTCGAGCGTTGCCTCGCCTACCCCGTCGATGCCCTCGTCGGTATATACCTTTACAAACACCCAATTCGTGCGGTAGCAGTCGACGAGAAAGGTTTTTATGTCTGTGACCTTCATTCAAATATGATCTCCTCGTAAAATTCGGGAACTATTCTGTTGTCTGTGTCAAGAGCGTTCATATCTATGCAGTCGAACAGTCCGCAGTGGAGCGGAACGGAATAGCGCGCGCCGACTCGCTCGCAAAAGCGCTTTGCGTCGGTCATGTTCATATTATTTCCGACTCCGTTCACCGGCAGAAAGACGGCGTAGATGCTGCAGGGCAGGTCGGCAAAAATATCGTCATTATAAAGCGTGTCGCCCGTGACGTAGTATTTTTTGTCCCCGTCGTCGATTATTACACCTATTGCCGCGGGATCGCTGTGCTCTGCCTTTACTGCGGTAAAGCACAGACCGCCCTCGCTCCACGAGGTGTGGCGGTTGAATAACACGTAGTTATTGCTGCCTCCCGTTTTTTGCACCTCGTTATATACCGAGGTTGGCGAAAGAACCGTTATATCCGAGCTTTCGTCAATAAATCTTCCGGCCGTTTCGGGGTCATAATGGTCAAGGTGGTTGTGCGTGAATATCATAACATCGGGTCTCAGCGAAAAAAGTTCCTCACGCACGGGGACGCGGCGGTGCTTGTCAGGCGAGATACGGCCGACGCTGTCCGAGAGATATGGGTCTATCATTACCGTAAAACGGTTGTGTTCAAAAAGCAGGCCTGCTTGTCCGAGCCATGTAATTTTCATATTTTACTCCTTTTTCGGTCGGGTATATTGACATTTTTATGATTCTATTGTATAATATATTTTATCGAAACAATACAATAATATTAACATTATTATTAGAAATATTACTATTTTTGAAAGGATAGCACAATGGAGCCGGTTTTGCCCGAGATAGTTGCGGTGGGAATATACAACTCTTCGGTTGCCGTTAAGGGAAAGGCGGTTACGAAAAACCGAAAAACCGTGATGTTCGAGATAGAGCTTCCGATAGAGGACGGCGGCGTGTCCGATATAAATTCGGAGCAGATGCCGATAAGGACCGATACCCTCATCTGCGCAAAGCCCGGACAGACACGTCATACGCGCCTTCCCTTCACCTGCTACTACATGCACATAATTCTGAGAGAGGGAAGTCTTTACGAGGCGCTTATGGATATGCCGAACTTCATAAAGACCGACAAAAGCGAGAGATATCGCGCTCTGTTTGCAAAGCTTTGCAGGTACTACGGCGGCGGAGTGGGAAACGAGGAAATAATTCTGCAGAGTATAATATTGGAGATAATATATACTCTTATCGGAGACGCGAGGCGTATCGCAGTTCGCAAGCGTGTCAAAAACAGCAATTATGCGGTGATAGAGCGAATTATTGCCTATATCAAGGAAAATCCGACCGCAGACCTGAGCCTCGCAAAGGTAGCGTCCATGGCAGGCTTCAGCGAGGTATATTTCCACAATTGCTTCAAATCGTCGACCGGACAGACTTTGCATGCATACGTGGAGTTACAGCGATTAAAAATGGCAGAAAATATGCTTGTCAGCACCGACAAAACGCTGACCGAGATAGCCTATGAATGCGGTTTTTCCTCACAGAGCTATTTCAGTAGCGTTTTCAAGCGAAAAATGGGCGTAACGCCGCGAGAATACGCTCAAAAGGTATTTGAAAAGTACGGCGAAGATGCCGAGGACTGATTTCATAATTCAAGAGGTATTAAAATGAAGAAAATCAAATTTATCTCCCTGCTGCTTGCTGCGCTGATGCTCGCTTCCTGCACGTACGTACCGGAGGGAACGGAAGCTGTAACCGATTCCGATACCTCACCACTGACGGAGGCGGTGCGAGAGCTTACGCTCACCGCAGATTATACCGTCATCCGCCCGGATCAGACCGAGCAGACTGTCATAAACGCACTGTCGACGGTTCGAGACGCTATGAAGTCCATCGGCATCACTCCAAAGCTCAGCACTGATTGGCTCAACACCAACCGTGGCGAGCAACCGGGCGAGTATGAGATCCTCATCGGAGAAACAAACCGTCCGGAAAGTCAGGCAGTACTTGCAGAGCTTAGCTCAAAATACGATTATACCGTGCGCGTTGTCGGCGCAAAGGTGGTCATTATCGGCGGCTGCGACATGGCTACGCTTCGCGCGGCAGAATATTTTGCCGAGCTGATAAAAGCGCAGGCGGACGGCAAGATCAGCGCCGAGCTGTGCCACAACGGCCACTGTTCCGAGGCGGATCTGATAGTCCACCTTGACGGCGAGACCGATTTCTCATTCAAGACGCTTTACGAAGGCGTTACATCAACGAATTATGCTCTTTCCGCAGACAGCAAATACGGTCAGCAAAACATCACGGTCATTGAATTTGACCCCAAGCAGAGCGACCTGTATTTTGACGTAACGATGGGCGGCAGTTATGCAACAACGCTCAAAACGGTTGAAAGCACCGTCAAAGCATTCAACGAGAACAACGGCATGGGCAAAACGGCAATAGCCGCCGTCAACGGCGACCTGTGGATGGTCACGTATGCGCATGCTCGCGTGCTCGGCAGAGGTACAAGCTATAACGGATACTCCGATGCGGTGGTCAAAAAATCCATGAACATACCCCGCGGCTTCGATATGTACGACGGCGAGATCATTACCTCGGCGCATATGAAGCAGGAAACACCGTACGAGGGCGATTTTTACTCATTCGGCATTACCGACGACGGAGAGGCCGTTCTCGGCAATCCGCAGGTCGGCATAAGCATCGTCAACAAGACGCGTGGGCTGACGGCAACCGCCGACGGGCTGAACCGACTGCCCGCCGACAATGCCCTGGTGATGTACTCCGACCGCCTCTCCGCCAACAACGCGCTTGACGATGCTTTTCAGGTCATCATCGATTGCGGCTACGATTACGTCGTTCGCCACGGCGAAACGATCACGGGAAAGGTGACTGCCGTGATCGGCTCCGGAGAAGCCGTTGACGCCGAACTCAAACAAAATCGCATTGTTCTGACCGCGCGCGGCAATAAGATCGACGGCATCAAGGACTTCGCGGTGGGCGACAGCATTGAAATATCAATTACCGTGACCGACAAGTTAGGCAACAATGCAGTCTGGCAGAAAATGCGGAACGCGGTCGGCGGACACATGCCGATCGTTCTCGGCGGCCGCTCGACCGGAATCTCCGACAGCAGCCGCTATCCCATGACCATACTCGGCACGAAGAAGAACGGCAACGTCGTTATGATAACGTACGACGGCAGACAGAGCGGATATGCGGTCGGCCTGAAGAATTGTGACGCCGCGATGCTGTGTAGCGAGCTGGGCATCGAAAACGCCTTCTTCCTCGACGGAGGTGGAAGCGCATCGATGGTTCAGCTGGTAGACGGCGAATACGAGCTTGTAAATCGCCCGTCGGACAAAAACGCGGATGGCTCATACGGCAAACCGCGAACGGTCGTAAACACCGTCATACTGTCAATAGGCCCGAAGAAAACTCAGGATTGAGCATACGGAGGACGAAATGCAAAACGGAGCTAAGGTCTGAACCTTCGCTCCGTTTTTTGTTCATCTGACAACTTCAATGTGCGTCAAGCCATAATATGCAAACGCGAATATGCAGTCTTTATCAATAATCTCTCCGCTTACGGCAATGGGCACGGCAGGTGGACAGGACACCGTCGGCAGGGCGCATATTCTCCCCTCCGCGTCCTTGATATCAACGGTTTCCACCGGTGCAAAAACCGCATCTCTGATACTCATGCCAACTCTGCATCGCGGGGCCTTCACGCCTTCGCGCTTTATGGGCGTTCGTGCTTCAAGGCGGTCAAGGGCTTCGCTCAAGCGAGCAAGCTCCCCGTCGCCGTTTAATTCGCTGACCATGAGAACGGTATAATCGCCGTCGCAGAATTCCGGCTCTATGCCCATGCTCCTGAAGAACCGGGCAAGCTCGCCACCGTCGTAGCCGGAGGCCGGCGCGTTGATGACGAGCTTGAGCGGCTCGCCTCCCTCGGTCACGATATGCTTTTCGGCGAGCCTTACCCTTGCACTATTAACGAACTCCGCGACCATGGCTCGCCTTTTGCCGTCCGATCCTGCGAGATAAGCATTGCAGGCGTCAAGCGATTGCAGGATGAGATACGAGGGGCTTGTTGAGGCATACAGCGCTAACGCGGCACGCGCCCTCTCGCAAAATCGATCCGCCTTTTTTGCGATATGCAAATACGCTCCGCCCGTCAGCACGGGCAGAGTCTTGTGCGCGGAATCCGCACACATAGAAGCTCCGAGCAAGATCGGGTGCATGTTTTCTTCAAGAAAAGCCAGATACGCGCCGTGGGCGTTGTCCACCAAAAGAGGAACGCCGTGTCGGTCACACACCTCGGATATTCCCCTGACGTCTGCCATGTTGCCGAGGTAATCGGGCGAGGTCAAATAAAAGCCATCCGGCTTACGCCTGCAAGAGCTGATTGCGCTCTCCGCCATTTCGGGGCTTATATTGCATCGGCAAACATGTCCTTTATCCGAATAGATCCATTCGACCTCTGCGTCAAGCATCGCAGCGCCGTAAACGAACGACTTATGCACGTTTCGTGCCGCCACGAAAAGGGGGCGCTCGCCCTGCGGCCTTTCGGATGCCGCCAAGGTCAGCATCGCCTTTATTGCCAAGGTAGAGCCTTCGGTGGAATAGTAGCTGTGTGCGCTACAGAAAAGTGCCGTGGCGTTGTTTTCGCTCTCGGCAATGATTCCATGTGCGCCGTACAGCTCGTCCGCTCCCTTGATCTCCGTAATATCGGTGGCATATTCTCCGCGGCCCTTATGCCCCGGCATGTGAAAGCGCGCAATGCCGCTTTCCGAGTAGCTTTTTACAAAGTCAACGATGGGGGTGTTCATTCTTCGTCCGCTTCCGCGACCTGCATCATCACTGCACATTCAATGCGCTTCTTGAACAGCTCACAGCCGTACTTGTAAACGCCGCCGATACTGCCCGTTGCGTGATATGCGTTCGCCGCACAGCCGCCGGAGCAGTAAAGCTTTGCCCAGCAATCGCGGCATTCCTCGCGCGCGTAGGCGTTGCAGGAACGGAACTCGTCCTGACGTTCCCTGTTCGTAACACCGTCCCAAATATTGCCCAGACTGTATTTCGGGTCTCCGACAAACTGATGGCAGGGGTACAGCTCGCCCCACGGCGTGACCGCCATGTACTCTGTGCCGGAGCCGCATCCCGTGATTCTCTTATAAATGCAGGGGCCGTTTTTCAGGTCCAGCATGTAATGATAGAATGTGAACGGTCTACCCTCCTTCTTGCGCTTTATCATTTCCTTTGCAAGTATCTCATACTGCTCGAAGAGCTTGGGCAGATCCTCCTCGGTGAGTGCGCAGGGATCGTCGGGCGCGCAAACCACAGGCTCCATGCTAAGCTCCGTAAATCCGAGGTCAGCCATGTGGAAGATATCGTTTGTGAAATCCACGTTATTGTGCGTGAAAGTGCCGCGCATATAGTAGTTCTTGCCCCCGCGCGCGTCAACCAAACGCTTGAACTTCGGTATGATCCTGTCGTAGCTTCCGTTGCCGGCGTAGTCCTTGCGGAAAAGGTCGTGAACCTCGCGCCTGCCGTCGAGGCTCAGCACCACGTTGCTCATTTCCCGGTTGAGAAAGTCGATGACCTCGTCGTCGATAAGCAGACCGTTGGTGGTAAGCGTAAAGCGGAAATTCTTGCCGTGCTCCTTTTCGATGCTTCTCGCGTAAGCAACAAGCTGCTTGACCACGTCCCAATTCATAAGCGGCTCACCGCCGAAGAAATCAACCTCAAGGTTGCGCCTCGTTCCCGAATTGGCAATAAGGAAGTCAAATGCCTGCTTGCCCACCTCAAAGCTCATGACGGCGCGCTCACCCCGGTACTTGCCCTGACTTGCAAAGCAATAGGAGCAGTTGAGGTTGCAGGTGTGCGCCACGTGCAGGCAGAGCGCCTTGATGACGTTTGAGTTGTTTTTGTAATTGTAAGCAAGCTTTTCGTATTTATCCTCGGTGAAAAGCTCGCCGTTTTCCTCAAGTGCCCGTACGTCCTCGAGGCAAAGAAGAACGTCCTCGCGCGTTACGTCGGGCATGTCCGCGTACTTTTCGAGGATGGCCTCGACGATCTCCTCCTCGCTTGCGCTCTTATACATTCCGATGATGTCATATGCCACCTCGTCAACACTGTGAACGGAGCCGCTGCAGGTGTCAAGCACGATATTGTAGCCGTTTAATTTGTATTGATGTACCATTTTAATCTCCATGCCGCCACCGGCGGTTCAAATAAATTAAAATTGCTCGTATTTGCAAAGCAAATCAAAATGGGTTGGGACCCGGTTTGAGAGCAATTTGGGCGTGAAACAGATGCACTTCGATTTTTAACTTGCTTTATTTTTCACGCTATCTCCCTTTCAATGCAAAACGCTGTCCCGAAAGACAGCGTTTTTACAAATCGACCTTGGTCAGTCGTTGTTCTTGTTCTCACACTTCTGATTTGCAACGCCGCAGGAAGTCTTGCAAGCAGACTGGCAAGATGTCTGGCACTCGCCGCAGCCGCCGT
>JBJDZD010000080.1:0-44019 GCA_051867815.1 Eubacteriales bacterium
TCTGGAACTTGCAGTCAAGGCCGAGATCGGATGCAAGGTTCGCTCCATCGAGCTGAATCTGCCCCAGCGTTGCGCGGCCCATATCGCATCCGCGCAGGACCTCTCCGAGTCCGTTTGTGTCGGTAAGGCAGCCGTTAAGGCCGCCGCAGAGGGACTTTCACGCGAAATGATGCTCATCGTTCGCGGCGAGGGCGAGGAGTATTCCTACACCATCGGTCACTCCGATGTTTCTGCCATTGCAAACAAAATCAAGACCGTGTTCCCCGAGTTCATTAACGACGCGGGCAACGACGTTACCGATGAATGTTGCCGCTACCTGCTCCCCCTCATTGCAGGCGAGGCAAGCCCCGAATACTATCAGGGTATTCCCGACTTTTTGGTGATATAAGATGGAAAACAAGAAGAGGATTGCAGTTATAACCGGCGCATCTTCCGGTATGGGACGTGAATTTGCTCTCCGCATTGACGGTGAGGAAAAGTTTGACGAGGTATGGCTTATCGCGCGCAGAGCGGAGAAGCTTGAAGAGATTGCAAAGTCCTGCAAGAACCGGGCGCGCGTCATCCCCATGGACCTCTCAAAGCCCGAGTCGTGGGCTGAATACAAGCATATGCTCGAAGAAGAAAACTGCGACGTTGCGGTGTTGGTTAACGCCGCGGGCTTCGGTCACTTCGGCGGATTCCTTGAAATGGAGCTGGACAAACAGCTTGCCATGATCGACCTCAACGACAAGGCGCTCATAGCGATGACCTACCACACGCTGGCGCACATGTCGGACGGCGGCAGGATCTACGAGTTAGGTTCGCTTTCCTCCTTCCAGCCCGTGCCCTTTATCAACGTTTACGGTGCATCAAAGGCGCTCGTGCTTTCGTTTTCCCGCTCTCTCAACCGTGAGCTTAAGTCTGCAAAGCGGGATATCCGCGTAATGGCGGTCTGCCCCGGTTGGGTGCTTACCGAGTTCTTCGATACTGCGGTACACGATAATACCATCAGCTATTATAACCGCTATTACACAGCCGAGCAGGTCATCACTCGCGCTCTGCGCGATATGAAAAAGCGCAAGGACGTTTCAATCTGCGGCTTTCCCGTGAGAATGCAGGTGCTCGGAGTGAAGCTCTTGCCGCATAAAACGGTTATGAACGTCTGGTGCAAGCAGCAGAAGAAGTAATCTAAACTGAAAAACGGAGATGCCGCATGGCGTCTCCGCTTTTTAATTTATATTGGCATTATTTGTTTTCCCTTGGGTATACTAAAAGAAAAAAGGAGCTTGAGTAATGAACAAACCAATCATAGAAAGAGTGAGCGCGAGGGAGATAATCGACTCGCGCGGAAATCCAACGGTCGAGGCGACAGTAATCTTGCGCGACGGAAGCGTTGGAAGGGCGAGCGTGCCGTCGGGGGCGTCTACGGGCATATATGAGGCGCACGAAAAGCGCGACGGCGAGGCGGAGCGCTTTGGCGGAAAAGGAGTTCAAGGCGCGGTTGAGGGGATAAAGACGGAGATCTGTGCCGCGCTTGAGGGCGTCAGCGCCGCAAAGCAGAGCGAGGTTGACCGCATCATGCGCGAGCTTGACGGCACACAGGAGAAAAAGCGGCTCGGTGCAAACGCCTTGCTCGCCGTGTCGCTCGCCAACTGTCGAGCCGCGGCGGCGTTTTGCGGAAAGCCGGTCTGGCAGTACCTCGGCGGCTCGAGGGCAGGGCGATTGCCGGTGCCCATGTTCAATATCCTCAACGGCGGCGCGCATGCTTCAAATAACGTCGACATTCAGGAATTCATGATAATGCCCGTGGGTGCAGGGAGCTTCGCCGAGGCGATGCAGATCGGATGTGAGGTCTATCACAAGCTCGGCAAGCTTCTCAAGTCGTTGAAGCTCTCGACCGCCGTAGGCGACGAGGGCGGTTTCGCGCCCGATCTTGACAGCGACACGGCGGCGCTTGATCTTATCTGTCAGGCGATCTGCGATGCCGGCTATAATTCAGGTAAGGTCAAGATCGCGCTTGACGTTGCGGCAAGCGAATGGTACGATGTCAGCGCAAATCACTATAAATGCCCGAAAAGCGGCAAAAGTTATGATACCGAAGGTATGATAGGTTTTTGGGAAACGCTCCTGACGCGTTATCCGATAAGATCCATCGAGGACGGGCTTGACCAGCGCGATTTTGAAGGCTGGCGCGTGATGACCGAGCGCCTCGGCAAGAAGGCCATGCTCGTTGGCGACGATTTCTTCGTCACCAACCCGGTGAGGGTGCAGAGGGGCATCGAGGAGGGCGCGGCAAACGCGGTGCTTATCAAGCCGAACCAGATAGGAACGCTGAGTGAAACCATTCGGGTTTGCGAAATGGCGACTGCATCGGGCTACGACATCATCATGTCCCACCGCTCGGGCGAAACGGAGGACTCGACCCTTGCCGACCTTGCCGTGGCGCTCGGAGCACCGTTTATCAAATCCGGCGCACCCTGCCGAAGCGAGAGACTTGCCAAGTATAATCGCCTGCTCTGCATCGAGGAAGCACTCGGCGCGTCCGCATGCTACGGCTCTGCAAGAGTGCAGAGAAAACCTGACGAAGCGGTGTTGGTTTGAGAAAAGTCACGGGCTGTTGCCAAAATCAACAGCCCGCGTTATTTATTTTTCGCAATCAAGGCATCCCCAATAGGCGGATAGGTAGTTGATGCCCGACCAGACCGTGAACACGGTCATAACGGCAGAGCAAGCTATCGTGGCAGGTGGACAGGTGCTCAAAAACTCGGGCAGGGTGACGCCGCAGTTCTCGATGATGCCGTAAATCGCAGGCTCTCCGAGCATGACGGAGATGGCGACGATCTGCGAGACCGTTTTTATCTTGCCGAGCCGGTTTGCGGCTATGACAACACCCGACGAAGAGCTTACGACGAGCCTTATCGATGTCACGGCAAATTCGCGGAAGATAACGATGAGCACGACCCAGAAAAGCCAGCTCTTGAGATGCTCGTAGCGATAGAGAATGGCGAGGAGCGTGCCGAGCACGAGAAATTTGTCAGCAAGCGGATCGAGGAACTTACCGAAATCCGTGATAAGATTGTATTTTCGTGCAATTTTGCCGTCGATCATGTCCGTGATCGAAGCGGCAAGGAAGATTACGAGAGCGACGATGGCGGTCAGCTCCGGCGCAAGCCACGCCTCGGGAATGAGGACGGCGGCAATGCAGAGCGGCACCATGCACATGCGCATGACTGTCAGCTTATTGGGGAGATTCATTTTTTTCTTGCTCATGACGAACCTCAATTTTCGGGAATGAGAAGTGCCGTGCCGCAAAGATCGTAGTCGATAACCTCCTCGATCTTCACGTTCACGTAGCTTCCGGGAGCTACGCGACGGCGTGCGCGGAAGTAGACCTTGCCGTCGATCTCCGGCGCATCGGCATCACCTCTGCCGAAATGCATTTCGGAAACGGGGTCGAAGTCCTCTGTCAGCACGCGGATGGTCTTGCCGATCATGGCCTCGTTCTTTCTTTCCATTATCGAATACTGCGTTTGCATGATGATGTCGGCGCGGTCGAGCTTGAGTTGCTCGTCGATCTGATCGGGGAAGGAGGCGGCAGGCGTGCCCTCCTCGGCAGAGTAGGGGAACGCGCCGAGACGGTCAAACTCTGCTTCCTTTATGAACTCGCAAAGCGCGACGAAATCCTCCTCGGTCTCGCCGGGGAAGCCGACGATGACGGTTGAGCGCAGGATGATACCCGGCACCTTTTCGCGCAGTTTTTTGACGGCGGAGCGTACTGCTTCCTCGCCGCCGTGGCGGTTCATGCGGCGCAGGACGTCGTCCACGACATGCTGTACGGGAATGTCAATATACTTGATGATGCGGTCGTTTTCCGCTATGACCCGGCAAAGCTCGTCCGTTATCTTATCGGGATAGCAGTAAAGAAGGCGGTAGCGAACCGTTTTGGTTGCCGCAAGAAGCTCACGAAGCAGGCGAGCAAGCGAATATTCGCCGTAGAGGTCAAGCCCGTAGCGAGTGGTGTCTTGCGCAATTATGACGATCTCCTTTGCGCCCAGCTCTTCAAGTCCGACGGCTTCC
Source organism: Eubacteriales bacterium (assembly GCA_051867815.1). Lineage (GTDB taxonomy): Bacteria > Bacillota > Clostridia > Oscillospirales > CAG-272 > CAG-390. The sequence goes on from JBJDZD010000080.1 coordinate 4,057, forward strand.
TTTACCACATCCTCGATGGGGCGGCTCCTGAATCTGCCGCGAATATAGGGAATGGCGCAGTAGGTGCATCTGTTGTCGCATCCCTCGGCGATCTTCAGGTAGGACCAATGTGCCGGAGTGGTCAGCACGCGGTCGCCGCCCAACTCGACGGTGTCCTTATCGAGGAACGAGGAATATCCGCGGCCGTTCTCTTCAACGGATCTGACGGCTTGTACTATCTTGTGTATCGAGCCGACGCCGAGGACGGCATCGATCTCCGGAAATTCCTCAAGCACCGCCTCGCGGTAGCGCTCGGTCATACATCCGGTGACGATTATGCCCTTAAGGCCGTTATTTTCTTTGAGCCATGCAATGTCGAGAATATTGTCGATGGCTTCCTTTTTTGCCGACTCAATAAAGGCGCAGGTGTTGATGACGATGATATCCGCTTCTGTCTCGTCGGGCGTGATCTCATAGCCTGCGTTCATAAGCTCGTGCAGCATTACCTCGGTGTCAAGCTGATTTTTCGGACAGCCGAGTGAAACAAATCCTATTTTCATAAATTAACAAACCCCAATTTGCGGCGGACTTTGGAAAGTGTTTTACGGGCATAGTATGATGCCTCGTCCGCGCCCTTCTTCATTACTTCTTCAAGATATGCCTTATCGGCGAGTATGCGGCGATATTCCTCCTGAACGGGGATGAGCTTTTCACAGCAGGCCTGACCGACAGCGGTCTTGAATTCGCCGTAGCCTCGGCCGTCGAACTCGCGGACGGCTTCTTCTACGGACTTGCCGGAGAAGCAGGAATAAATGGTCAAAAGGTTGCTCACACCCGGCTTGTTTTCGGGGTCAAAGACGATAGAGGCGTCCGAATCCGTGACGGCGCGCTTGAATTTTCGCATGATGGTATCGGGATCGTCGAGGATGCGGACGACGGCGTTTTCGTTTTCGTCCGATTTGCTCATCTTCTGTGTCGGCTCGACGAGCGACATTATCTTTGCGCCCGACTTTGCTATGATCGGCTCGGGCATGGTAAAGGTGTCGGGGTAGAGCTGATTGAAGCGGTCAACTATGTTGCGCGCAAGCTCCAGATGCTGCTTCTGGTCGTGGCCTATCGGTACGACGTTGGTTTGATAGAGGAGGATATCCGCCGCCATGAGAACGGGATAGGTGAAAAGGCCGGCGTTGATGTTGTCGGCGTGCTTTTGGCTCTTGTCCTTGAACTGAGTCATGCGCGAAAGCTCACCGAACATGGTAAAGCATCCGAGTATCCAAGCCATTTCCGTGTGTGCCGGAACGTGGGATTGAACGTAGAGCGTGTTCTTTTCGGGGTCGAGACCGCAGGCAATGTAGAGTGCGAGGGTCTCGTAGGTGCGGCGGCGAAGCTCAGCCGGCACCTGGCGGACGGTGATCGCATGCTGATCGACCACGCAGTAGAAGCATTTGTACTGCTCCGAGTAAATGGGAAAATTCTTAATTGCCCCAAGATAGTTTCCTATGGTAAGGTTTCCGCTCGGCTGAACGCCGGAGTAGGAAACGGGTCTGTTGTCTGTCATGATAAAACCTCTGTTTGTAAGTTATTTAAGCTCGGCAAGCATTTCGCGCGCAACCTCGCCGAGTATGACACAGCCGCGCTCGATCTGCTCGTCGGACGGTGTTGAATAATTGAAGCGGACGGAATTTGACTTGCCGTTCTCATCGGGGCAGAAAGCCGTGCCGGGAACGACTGCAAGCTTTTTCTTTAAGCACCGCGCAACGAATTCGGTCATGTCGATGCCGTCGGGAAGCGTGCACCAGACAAAGAGGCCGCCCTCGGGGCGCGTGAACTTGAAGGACACCGGCAGATTCTCGTCAAGCCCCTTCATCATTATTGCGCATTTGCGGCGATAGATCGAGCGTATCATATCGATGTGACCGTCAATGTCGCGCTCGGTGACGAAGCGGTGGCAGAGCATCTGGAAGAGCTGATTGGTATGCACGTCCTCGACCTGCTTTGCAACGACCAGCTTCTGCATCAGAACCTCGGGGCCGGTTATATATCCTACGCGCATTCCTGCGGAGAGGATTTTGGAAAAGGACGAGCAATAGAGAACAAGACCTTCCGTGTCCATGCTCTTTATTGTCGGGATCTCCTCGCCGGCAAAGCGAAGTTCGCCGTAGGGGTTGTCCTCAAGGATAACGAGGCTGTATTTAAGTGCGATCTCGTATATTTTCTTGCGGACGGCAAGAGTGGTGGTAATACCTGCCGGATTGTGGAAGGTCGGGATGAGATAGAGCATCTTGATGCGGTTCTCACCGGCGCGGTCCGCCGCGAGTACGGATTCGAGAATGTCGGTGTCGATGCCGTCGTCTGTGAGCGGTATGCCCTTGGTGACGGCACCGTTTGAGCGGAAGGCGTTGAGCGCACCGATGAAGGACGGATCCTCACAAAGCACGATGTCACCCTCGTTGCAAAGCACCTTGCAGGAAAGTTCTATGCCCTGATTGCCGCCGCTGACGATGAGGGTCATATCGTTGTATTTGTCGCCGTTTGAAACCGATGCTCCGATTGAGAATTTCTCCTTGAGCCTTTTGTTGACGGCCTCGCGCAGGGGCGCATAGCCCTCGGTGGTGCCGTACTGAAGCGCCTTGACCGGTTCGTTTGCAAAGATATCCGCCGTGATTTCGGCAAGAGCCTCGACGGGGAAGGACTCGGCGGCCGGATTGCCTGCCGCAAAGGCAATTATGGACGGGTCGGAAAGCGACTTGAATATTTCTCTGATAGCCGAGGGCTTGAGCGCCGCCAGCTTGTTTGATATGCGATATTCCATGGTTTTCTCCTCGTTGGTTTACATATATGTAAACATGAAATAATTATCTATAATATATAATACTACAAAACCGCACAAAAGTCAAGAGCTTGTGCTGTTTTTAATTCTCCCACGCGCCAAGCTTTTTTTCTCATTCCCATTGACACCGCGCCTTTATTGTGATACAATTATGATATAAATAAACATTAAGGAGAAGCATAATGATCAGGCATATAGTTATGTGGAAATTTCTTCCCGGAGCAGGCGGCAAGAGTCGCGAGGAAAACATTGACGAGGTGAAGCGCCGTCTTTACGCGCTCTATGAGAGCGGAAAGATCGAGGGCTTGCGCCGCATGGAGATAGGCAAGGACATATCGGGAACGGACATGTCCTACGACATGGTTCTTCTCACCGAGTTTGATTCCGTGGAAGCGCTGAACAACTACAAGGTATATCCCGACCATGTTGCAATTTCCGAATTCGTCAAGACCGTGCGCCAAGCGCGCGTAGTCGTTGACCATGAGATCTGAGGGAGGCAAAAATGAGCAGAGCAGATAAGATATACATTCAAAACTGCCTTGATATCCTCGAAAACGGCTACTACGATACCGAGCTTGAGGTTCGTCCCCGTTGGGAGGACGGCACGCCTGCGCACACAGTCAAGAAATTCTGCATAACCAACCGCTACGACCTGCGCGAGGAATTCCCCATCATGACCATTCGCAAGACGGCCGTAAAGAATTGCATTGATGAGATTCTCTGGATTTGGCAGAAGAAGTCAAATAAGATATCCGATCTTCGTTCCCATATCTGGGATGCCTGGGCAGGTGAGGACGGCACCATCGGCAAGGCGTACGGCTATCAGCTGGGTGTAAAGCATAAGTATAAAGAGGGCGAGTTCGACCAGGTCGACCGTGTCCTTTATGACTTGAAGCACAATCCGGCATCGCGCCGCATCATGACCAATATTTACACACACGCCGACCTGCACGAGATGAATCTCTACCCTTGCGCGTATTCGATGACCTTCAACGTCACGGGCAAGTACCTCAACGGCATACTCAATCAGCGCTCGCAGGACATGCTCACGGCAAATAACTGGAACGTCGTGCAGTATGCAACGCTTCTTTGCATGTTTGCGCAGGTCTCGGGCCTTATCCCCGGCGAGTTCGTCCACGTTATCGCCGATGCCCATATTTACGACCGCCATATCCCGCTGGTCAAGGAAATGATCACGCGCGAGCAGTTCCCGGCACCCAAATTCAGCCTTAATCCCGAGATTACGAATTTCTACGACTTCAAGGTTGAGGATGTTATCCTCGAGGACTATCAGGCAAATCCGACCGGATTCAAGATCCCTGTTGCTGTTTGACAAACGGTGAAAAAATGAATATGATAGTAGCAGCCGATCGCCGCTGGGCGATCGGAAAGGGCGGAGATCTGATTTACAGCATCCCCGAGGATATGAAATTCTTCCGCCGCATGACGCAGGGCAAGGTCTTGGTCATGGGCAGAAAAACGCTTGAATCCTTCCCGGGCGGCAAGCCCCTTCCGAAGAGGGTCAATATCGTGCTTTCGTCTGATCACGATTATGCGCCGGAGGGTGTTGTTGCCGTTCACGGTCTCGGCGAGCTTTTTGCCGAAATTGAAAAGTACCCCGAGGATGACGTCATGCTCATCGGAGGCGGCAGGCTTTATACCGAGCTTGCACCGTTTTGCCGCCGCGCGTATATCACGCTTATTGATTCCGAGACTGAGGGAGCGGATACCTTCATCCCGAATTTCGACGAGCTTGAGGGCTGGCGACTTGATGAGGTCTCCGAGACGGTCGAAACCGGCGGATACAATATTAGATTTGCGACTTACGTAAATGAAAGGACGAAAATATGGAGCTTGAACTGATAAATAAGATACTTGCGGACACCGCGTACGTGCGCATGGGCGGCAGACCGGAGGAGAGAAAAACGGCTGAATACCTTATTTCCGTGTGCAACGAGTTCACCGGCGGCGCGTATATCGAGAAATTCCCCGTTGATATGGGCGATATAAAGAAGGCGAGCCTTACCGCGGACGGCAGGGAGATACCCTGCAAGGGCTATATGTGCTGCGGAAGCGGTTCGGTTGAGGGCGAGCTTTACTATCTGCGCGCAACCGACAGCTATTCGCTCTCGCTTTGCCGCGGCAAGATAGTCATGATAGATACATATCTCGGTTATTGGCGTTACCGCGACCTCATGGACAACGGCGCGATTGGTTTTATCACCTTCGACGGAAACGTCAACTATGCCGACCGCGATATCGACAGCCGCGAGCTTCGCTCCTTCGTTCATAGGGGCGATAAGATGCTCGGCGTCAATATCAACGCCAAGGATGCCGTTAAGCTGATCGAGGACGGCGTTAAAACCGTCAAAATTGAGGTCGAGCAGGAGGAATACGTCGGAAATTCGCAGAACGTAGTTCTTGAAATGAAGGGCGAGAGGGAAGAATACATCGTTTTCACCGCACACTACGATTCCACCTCGCTTTCAACGGGTGCTTTTGACAATATGTCGGGTTGCCTCGGACTTTTGCACATGATCGAGTATTTCTCGAAGAATCCCCATTCTTATTCCTTGCGCTTCGTGTTCTGCGGAAGCGAGGAGCGGGGACTTCTCGGCTCCAAGGCGTACTGCGAAACGCACGGCGAGGAGCTTGACGGCTGTGTGCTTTGCATCAACCTTGACATGATAGGCAGTATCATGGGAAAATTCATTTGTTGCTGTACGGCGGAAAATCAGCTTGTTAATTATCTCGCTTACATGGGTCTTGAGCTTGGCTTCCCGGTGAGTGCTTACCAGGGCGTTTATTCAAGCGATTCCACGCCCTTCTCCGATAAGGGCGTTCCCTCCGTTTCCTTCGCGCGCCACACGCCCCCGAACACGGCAACCATTCACAACAGCTACGACACCAAGGCGCTCCTCACAGCTGAGCAGATAGAGAGCGACAGCACCTTTATTACCGCGTTTGCCGCAAGAATGGCAAATGCCGTTGCTTGCCCCGTTGCGCGCAAGATCCCCGACAACATGAAGCAGAAGCTCGATGAGTACCTGCTTCGCAAAAAGCCCGAACAGAAATAACCAAAAAATATATATGAAAGGATCATCGTCATGAAAAAGCGCATCCTAAGCATCATTTTGGCACTTACGTTCATTTTCTGTCTGATTCCGGCAAGCGTTTTCTCCGCATTTGCAGAGCCTTCCGTGCTTGAGGTAACCTGGAGCACCGGTGGCGTCGGCAACGCGACGAACAGCACGAAGAATCAGTACAGCACCTCATTCACCGAGTACCGCACCACCGACGTCGTGGTCATTCCAACGGCAGGCACCAAGGTGTCCTACACGGTCAAGTACAAGGCAGGCATCAGCCACACCATGTACGCGATCTCCGAGTGGAAGCAGTCCGGCTCCAATTGGGTACTTGACCTTGCCGGCGCGAACATCAACGGTACCTTCCTCATGGGCAAGAGCATCGGTCAGACAATATCAGGTGACAGCATAACCTACGAGTTCATTACCGATCGCGACAATCAGGCCATTCGCCTGTCCTACCGTTGTGACGTCTCGCAGAGCGACCCTGTGGTCTACGTAGAGCCGACGACGGAGAAATCCACGCGCGAGCAGCTCGACGCACGCGACTTCAGCGCCACGTTCGAGGCGGACGGTACCGTAAAGGGTATTCAGTGGTTCTGCGGCTACGCAAGCTCCGCATCGAACACCAACGGCTCCGCAAAGGAAGTCAGATACGCATCGGCGGCTTATGCGGTCTCCGGCCTCATCCGCGTGCCCAAAGCGGGAACGAAGATCACGTACACGGAGGCAGGCGGCGTCAATACCGCTTACAATGCCTTCACGCGTTACACGCTCGTTGACGGCAGATACGTTTACGACGTCGGCTTCGATGCAAACAATTCCGCAGTCAAGAACGGCGACACCTTTACGTATATTACCGCAAGCGACAACGAGGTCATTAGACTTTGCGTCAAGGCCGACTTGAATTATTCGGATATTGCCGTCAATGCGCCCGTTACCGTAAAGTGGAGCGCAACCAACGAGCCGCCCACGGCTTCCGTCGAGCTTAAGACCGAATGGCCGGATCCGGAGCTGCTCAGCATGCTCACGGGTGCGCCCCTGATAGCGACCAAGGAGGTCGAGGGACTTCTCTGGCACGACGGCTACGTCGGCTCGCAGTATCACGATTCAAAGGCATTCCAGATCACATCGCCCACCAATCTCGTTTACGATTATTCCGACGTGTTCACCGTCCCCAAGGCAGGAACCACGGTTTATTTCTTCGACCAGACCTTTACGGACCACGACGGCAGCAAATACGCCTCCACAAGCGCTATGACCGTTTCCCATTGGAAGCAGGAAAACGGCGAGTGGGTATTTGATATGTCAAAGGAATACCTCAACGGCTGTGACGTTTACAACGTTCTCATGACCGAGGATTACAGGCTTTATTCCTATACCACCACGGAAGACAATGAAAATCTTCGCCTGTGCATGCGCTATGCTCCCATGTATTCGGGCGAGGAGGAGGTCATTCCGCCCGTATATCTCGTTGAGCCGACCGATTTTGCGCTCGTAAGCACTACGGATGCGCTCACCGATGCATCCTACACCGACCCCTCCGGCGCAAAGGTAAGCTACAAGATCTATCTCCCCGTGGGCTACGATGCAACTAAGCAGTATACCCTCGTGTTCGATAATTCCGCCGACGGAGCGGTAGGAAACGCGCTCGTCGCAAAGCATTACAACGGCATCGTCGTTACTTACACCGGCGAGCTTGATATCTCCCTGCGCTTGCTTGACGAGGTTTGCAAGCACTATCCCGTCAAGATTTCCGACCTCATGCTCGTCGGCGGCGATGAGCTTGCGGCTCACGCGGTCAAATTCGAGTGCATCAGGCTCGTAAACTCCATGCTCGTGACCTCGGATAAGCTTCCTTCGGCAGATTACGCCGAATTCAAGAAGCTTTCCTCATTCGCATCCGCAGAGGAAGCCGGCAAATGGCTGGTCGGCGAGACCGAGGACTATTACGACGTTCTTGAGGGCATCAAGATGTACGCTCTCGGAGACAGCTATTTCGGCGGTTCTCAGCTCGGTCAACACCAGACGTGGGTCAACCTCCTCGGCTACAAGTACGGCATGACCTTCCATAACTACGGCATCGGCGGCAATACCGTTGCCACCGCAAGAGGTCAAGGCTCAAATCAGCCCCCCATGCACACCCGCTACGACCAGATGCCCACCGACGGAGACATCTACTTCGTTGAGGGCGGACGAAACGACCGTCATTACAACGTTCCCTTCGGAACCAATACAAGCACGAGCAAAAACACCTTCAAGGGCGCACTTAACATTATCATCAAGGGCATCCGCGAGAAGAATCCCGATGCTCTTATCGTTCTCGTAACTCCTTGGAGCTATGCACAGGAGACCGGTTATCTCGGCACCAACAACGACTACGCCGACGCCATGAAGGAGCTTGCAGAATATTACAACGATCCCCATGTGGTCTGTCTCTACGCGGCCGATACCGAGTTCTCCGGCGTTGACATGGGCGACGTCAACTTCCGCAAGGAGTATTCTCAAAGCTCCACCGACGTCAGCCACCTCAATGCAAACGGCATGTATATGGTCGCTCCCCGCTTTGAAAAATGGCTCGCAGAGACCTACGCCGAGTTCAAGGGCGTAACTCTTACGAACTCTGCGGACTCCGAGCAGTTCCTCACCGTCGAGACCGAGGAAACGACCGGCTCCGACGTTACGACGCAGATCCCCGACACAGACACCGAACCGACCGCGCCGGACGGTTGCGGCAGCGTTATTGCCCCGGCGGCAATGATACTCACCGTTGCATGCGCAGCGTTCGTGTTCAAGAAGAAAGACTGAATCATATAACGAAAATGACCGCCCGAGCAATCGCTCGGGCGGTTTTGTGCCTCTTTATGATTATTAGCCGATAAGCTCGGGCATTTGTCCGTCCGCGAGCTTGCCGGGGGTGGGAGATTTACGGCCGGTTGGGTTTTTTGCGGTGAAGGTATAATCCGTGGGGTAATCAAAGATCAGAGCTTTATTGGGAGTTACATCATTATTCTCGCCCCAGTTGTACCAGCAGCGCCCAACAACCGTAGTGCCTCTTAAGATCTCGAGCTGGACGGGATTGACATGCGGAATGTTCCTTCCGACAACGCGGATAATGCTCTCGCCCTCAACAAGCGAGGTGGAATAGTTCTTGTTGAAGTCCGCTACCGTGAGCTTGCTGCTCTCGGAAACGACCCAAACTACCATGGTGGAGTGCGGGGCTATCTTACCCTTCAGCTTCCAGGTGTTGGCGACGAGGTCGTCTGCCTTTGCGCCCGCCTTGGTGTAGTAGCGGATGGAGTACGTGCTGAGATCGATATATTCGTCGCTGTTGTTGTATAGCTCGATGAATTCATATGCGTCGGCTCCGCCCATCACCGTAAATGGAAGGATCTCGCTGAAATAGATGTTTGAGATCTCAAGGTATCTGACGGCACTGTAATTTTTTTCGCCCTGCTTTGCGCTGACGGTGACGTAGATCGCCGGCTTTTGATAATTGTACGCTGTATCGATATATACCGTCTTTGTTTCGCCCGGCTTCAGTTCGCCGATCGTGAGAATCTTATCCGGATTGACGCTTTCTTCGTCGAAGCCCGACCGCGTTGATGCGTAGAGCTTGAGGACTGCATTCGTCATTGGCTCGTTGCTGTTGTTGGTGACGTCGACGGAAATGCGATAGTCCTCGGAGCCTGCGTTGTTGATCAAAAGGGACTGCGTAAGCTCTCCGACGGTCAGCTGTTCGCGTTCCTCGATCCAGATGGGAGCGGTAACGCACCATGTGCTTCCGTCGATGGACTCGACTTTTATGTAGTAGTAATCGTATAAAGGATCGATTTCAAATTGCCATGAGAGTTCCTTTGAGAACTTTGCATTCTTCGTTGCAACGACGATGTTGTCCTCGGCTACCAAATATACCCTTCCGATACCGACTGACTTTTCCGTTGAGAGTTGGACACTGACCTTGAGCTTGTCGGGATTCTGAAGGCGCGAACCCATCCATTCGTCGTTGATCTTGTAGTAGATCTTCAGCGACTTATCCGTGGTAGTGTAGGTGCGGTTCTTTTGGAAGGCTTCAATGATATTTTGCCTTGTGAGCGAGGGGGCGAGGGCGTAGCCGCAGTATTCGTACGCATTACCCCAGTTTGCCTCGTGGTTGTCCTCGTTGTATACGGGAGAAACATGCCAGCCCTTGGTCAGCGCAAGCGCATATTCGGTGTCGTAGCCCTTGCCCTTTATTTCCGCAAGGTTGACGACTCTGTCAAACGTTTTGGAATATAGGCCGAGTTCCAGGAAATTGCCCCATTTGTAGCCGGGATGATTGAACATGACCACGGCATTCGGGTCGGCCGCCATCAGAGTGTAGTATTCCTCAAGGGGAAGCGTTCTCGACGAGAGCGAACCGCGGTTGATTGTGTTAAGGTGACCGTAGTAGCCGGTGCCGATATTATACGTTTGCTCGTAGCCGTAAAGCGCGGCAAACGTGCCGGGGTCGTTGAAGCTGTCCGCATTGGGCAGGTGCTTGTTTTGGAAGACCTCGTTCTTGAAGGAGTCTGAGTGGTCGGTGACGGCAAAGAAATCGAGCTTTGCCACGTCACGGGCGTATTTGTAAGCATCCTCGACGCTCAGCTTACCATCCGAATCCGACGTGTGCGCGTGAACCTCACCACAGTAAAGATTCATTTCCGAAGCGTCACCACAGGAGAAGGAGGTCTCGATGGCCTCAACGTTGCCGTCTTTATCCGCAAGAGTGAGGAAAACGGAATAGTCGCCCGGCTCAAAGGTGATGCCGCTGAGGGTAAGGCTTCCATCGCTCCGGATTGCCTTGTCGGTAAGGTCAACTCCGTTGATGACCAGCTCACAGCCGTCGCCGGCAACCTTGGAGCCGTCGAAATTGAAGATAAGCTCGGGTGTGTAGACGTCCTCGTAATAATAGAGGTTCTCGGGCGAATGAGAGATAAGCTCCGGGCCTGCGCCGGAAGAGAAGGAGAGTGCTTCGGGGATGAAGAAGAAGCCGTTCTTGACGGCGGTTGCCTTGAGATACGCAAGAGCCTCGGAGATGTTCTCCATACGCTGACCCTTAATCGTGAGCGTGTTCTGCTCAAGCGTCAGCGAGTATTCGCAATCCATATTGATATCGGGCGGAGCAATATGAATGAAATAATCCGTATCGGCCTGCGCATTGTCGAAGCACGCGCCGACACTTGCGCCGGGAACGACGGAATTAACGTATTCCGCAAGTGCTTCAGCCATGCCGAGAAGACCCGCAAAGCCGTCCGGGCAGGTAACGGTGACTTTTGTTCCGTAGTCCCCGCCTGCAAGGATGATACCTTCCGGTATCTCGACCACCACCTCCTGAGTGGTTTCGGGTGTGAGCGTGGTGATGTCGGTCGTAGTCTCGGGAGTGACGGTCGGCGTGCACGCCGCGACGGTCAAAAGCGCGAGAAAGAGCGAGACGATGGAAATCAATCGTTTTTTCATTGCATTGCACCTCAATGATAGTTGTTAAGTTAATTATAGCACCTTTTTTGTGATATGTCAACAAAAAAATAACGCTCAAGGAAAAATCCTTGAGCGTTATATATAAACTCGGCAGAATCAGTTAAGCTCTGCGAAGTACTTGATGGTGCGAACCATCTGGCTGGTGTAGGAGTTCTCGTTGTCGTACCAGGAAACGACCTGAACCTGGTAGGTGTCGTCGTCGATCTTTGCAACCATGGTCTGGGTAGCATCGAAGAGAGAACCGTAACGCATACCGATAACATCGGAGGAAACAAGCTCTTCCTCGGTGTAACCGAAGGACTCGGTGGAAGCAGCCTTCATAGCGGCGTTGATGCCTTCCTTGGTGATGTTCTGTCCCTTAACAACTGCAACGAGGATGGTGGTGGAACCGGTGCAGGTGGGAACTCTCTGAGCGGAGCCGATGAGCTTGCCGTTCAGCTCGGGAATTACGAGACCGATTGCCTTAGCAGCGCCGGTGGAGTTGGGAACGATGTTCTGTGCGCCTGCGCGAGCACGGCGGAGGTCACCCTTTCTCTGGGGACCGTCAAGGATCATCTGGTCGCCGGTGTAAGCATGAACGGTGGTCATGATACCGGACTGGATGGGAGCGTAGTTGTTGAGAGCCTGAGCCATGGGAGCGAGGCAGTTGGTGGTGCAGGAAGCTGCGGAAATGATGGTGTCCTCAGCGGTAAGGTTCTTGTGGTTTACGTTGTAAACGATGGTGGGAAGATCGTTGCCTGCGGGAGCAGAGATAACTACCTTCTTTGCGCCTGCAGTCAGGTGTGCGGATGCCTTCTCCTTAGAGGTGTAGAAGCCGGTGCACTCAAGAACAACGTCGACACCGAGCTTGCCCCAAGGGCAGTCAGCTGCGTTCTTCTCAGCGTAGATGACGATCTCCTTGCCGTCAACGATGATGGAGTTATCGGTGTGCTCAACGGTGTGGGTGTTCTCACCGATCTTGCCGATGTAAGAACCCTGAGCGGTATCGTACTTGAGAAGGTGAGCGAGCATTGCGGGGCTGGTAAGGTCGTTGATTGCTACAACCTCATAACCCTCTGCGCCGAACATCTGGCGGAAAGCGAGACGGCCAATGCGGCCGAAGCCGTTAATAGCGACTTTTACTGACATTTTTGGAATTCCTCCGTTTATATAATTTTATTTTTTCTTTGGTTTTGTGGGGTGTTCCCGATTTTTGCCTTATATATTATACATTATTTCGGAATGATTTACAAGAGCATTTTGCAAAAATTCTCAATTTCATAACAATTTCCAATATTTTGATGAAAAAGAGTATGGGATTTAGCGATTTTTGCGTGTCTTGATGCGGAATTCAATCATTTTCGGCAATTCTCGGAACCTTTTCGGCTCGCGAAGCATGCGCCAGAGCCATTCGGAGTGCAGTTTGATGGAAAGGCGCGGTGCGCGACGGATATTGCCCGACCAAACGTCAAGTGCACCGCCAAGGCACATGATTGCACCGACGCTTACGAGCTTTCGGCAATGCGCGTGCGCCCAAAGCTCCTGCCGGGGGCTACCGAGGCAAAGCACGAGCAGATCGGGCGAGGCGGCGTTGACCGCTCGCACTACCTCCTCGTCATCGGTAAAATAGCCGTCGTGCGTACCGACGACGTGCAGGTGGGGAAAGTGATTTTGCAAGCTTTCCGCGGCTTTCTCGGCAACACCCGGTCTTGCACCGAGCAGATACAGACTTCCACCCGTGCCGTCCAGCAGCTCGAGGACGGCATACGCCGTGTCGATGCCCGTCACGCGCTCGGGAAGCGGCTCGCCCATGCGCTTCGCGGCAGAAATGACGCCGACACCGTCGGGCAGGGAAAGGCCGGCGCCCCTCAGGGCAGAGAGGAGGCTTGCGTTCTTTTGCGCGTTCATGACCATGACGGGATTAGGCGTGACAACGATCAGCGGTGCTTCGCTGCGCTCGCGGCAACGCAAAAAAACGGTATTCGCGGCGTCGCACTTTGTCGTTTTATCAAACGGCACGTTCAATATCTCGATCCTCTGCACCTCGCACCTCCTCGGAAAGAATATGATTAATTATATCACATCAGCAAGTTCATTGTCAAGCATCGCACGCGCAATAAAGGCGGAGCAATACAAAAGGCCGTCGGTCAAGTCCTCATAGAACCTGACCGACGACCGATTATTGATCAATCTTTGTCAATTTCGACGAATGCAAATATCGGTGGGGAATATGTGCCGTTCTCGCTGACGGGCGTACCCCGTTGCTCTGCAAGCTCGGCGAGCTTGCCGCGGTAGGTGTACTCATAGCTTATCTGCGGTCTGACTACGTACGCAACGATGGGGTTGCCCTCGTCATCAAGCGTGATTCTGCGAGCAGTCACCTCCATGCCGGTATATTTGGCATCAACGAGCATTTCTTCGTTGTCGCAGTGATAATCGACGAAAGCTTTCTTGATCCGTTCCTCCAGAACGGCGTCAAAATCGGCGGCACTCAGCTCGTATGAGCGCGCAACCTCGAGGAGTTCCGGCTCGGGACAGGCAATGACCGTGGAAACCGTACCGTCACTCAACAGCACGACGTGGGAGAAATCCGCAACCTCGATATCTCCGACCGTGTTATAAAAGAACACGGTATAGGTGTAAGGCTCACGGAATTCAACCCTTGTCTTGGCGTAGTAGTCGACGTCGGTAAAACGACCCAGCTCGGTTTTTGCGATTTCAATGAGTTCGGCTTCGGTCTTTGCTTTCCCGTCGGGGACATTGGAGCCAAGCGTATCCACCCCATAACCCACGAGCTTTTCTTCCTTGCTGCGCGAGAAGTAAAAATCAATGATGTTGCCCGTTTCGGCGTCTTTGCAAACGTATGCGTCGCGGTAACTCAGACCCATGCTCCGTTTTAAGGAAAGGCTGTAAACCGCCTGATATTCTTTTCCGTCGAACGACAGGGTCTTGGTGTCTCCCGGCTTATACGAATCGTCAGCCTTCGCTTCAAGCGCGTTTATGGGAGTTTTTTCATCAATCTCGACAACGTATCCGGGAATGACAGTGTTGTCGACAGACGAAGTATACAGCTCGGCAGCGCCGGGCTTTGCCGGAGAAGGCGGCGCCGAGCATGAGGCAAAAACGGATGCAAGTATGCATAATGCAATGATCCAGATAGCGACTTTTTTCATGTCTGTTCTCCTTGATTACTTATTTATTGTTGATATATGAATAGTGTGGTTTGCTGAGATATAGTATCAAAATTATATGTATTGTTGATATAATTCAATGCGCTACTGATTGTATCGGAATTGATTTCACCGTAATATGCTAATCTGGTGAATAAAGCTGAAACCCATGTGTTTGCTTCTGAACAATTTATTGCATTTGTAAAACCTATTACATTTTTCGCACCTTTTTCGTATGTTGCAACAACCAGATTCCTACCTGTTTTTCCACCTTCTCCGCAAGAGCAGCAGCAGTAAACTATCAAATCTGAATCTGAAAAGATTCGCATCTCACCTGTACCAAAACTACTCATACTCAAACATGGTGAATACATTGCACTGTCACCAAAGTAAATAAGACTCCTTGTTCCATGGCCGCGAAATACTATTACATCCGAGTTGCAAAAATAACCAAAAGCGTAATCTTCATCGGAAATACTTGTGACTTGTGAAATGGTAGTAGTGTCTCCATATATGGAACCAATTTTTGTATAAAGTTTTAAAAAAGGCAAAGTGTGATCGTGTGTGCCTCCTGATGATGAGGGAATTCCTATAAGTGTAGCATGACGTCTAGAGTATTGTACTATTGAAATGTATGCGCTACCGCTGACGGTCGAATCTACTGTGCTTGTGGCGGTTACGGTAACTTTGCCTATACTATTTCCTGTTATAGAACCGCCTGATGTTACTGTTGCCGCTGAATAGTTGCAATTGAATGATGCTGATTGATTCAGGGTTGATGTGGAAAATACACCAGCAGTTAATTGTGAAGTAGTGCCGACTTGAACGGCGGAATCACCATAGAATATAATGCCTTCAAGATCCTCGACTTCATCATCAGAGAGCTGTATCAATCCCCACCGTTCCAAAGATGCTCCGGAGTACTCATCAACGGTATACACATTGTTTGAGATAGGTTCAAGCGCCAATGTTCTACTTTCCATGCCTTGATTTTGTATAATATAGCTTATTCCATTCGAGGCAAGAGTTATTTTCCATTTAGTGCTTGCAAGATAGGACGAATAGCTAATTCCTGACCGGTATATTGTTACATTATTTGAACTGTAGTCAAGTGCCATATTGGGCTTGTGAATGGGGCGAAGGGTATACATATCGTTACCCAAATGAGTTAATAGCCAAAGAGAGTTTTTTTCATTAATTTCATCATAATCGTACATTGTGTCGTATTTACAATATACGTTTGTATAGTTGTCTATTCCATAATTCTCAACGGACAAATTTTCTAATGTAGACCAATTATATATTCGATACACTCCATTTGGCAATACTTGCGTATCTGCATTTGCATTCGAAGATACATCAGTCATGCTTGTTACGGATTCCGACATGTTAGTTTCATCAGTTGCAGAAATAGGGGTTGTTGATAATATGGCAAGAAAAACGACAAATAGTATAGATAACAGAACGGAAAAAGACAATTTCTTTGCTTTCATAATTTTACCTCCTAAAAATTTAAACAGTTTGAAAATGCAGAATGCGAAACAATACTACTACAGAACTCTAATTGCTTAAACAATCTCCGTTTGTATACCTTGACGGAGAGATGCAAAAGATTTTATTTTTCATTCTTATCCCCGCCCTTTCTAATAGATTAAAATGAAATTCCTTTCTAAATACATAATATACAACAAAAGTAAATTAAATGAAAAGCTATTGTAAACGATTTGTTAATTGTTTACTTTGGGCGGATAATGCAAAGACTTACGGATTAGATGCATCACGTTAACACAATCTTGTCAAGAAAAATTTTTCTTTTACTTGACTTTTTAGCAATAATGATTTATAATATATCGTGTGTATTCATGTTAATTGAAAGGATCATAAAAATGGCTGACAACAAGAAAATGGTTGATGCTATAACATCAATGGAAACGGATTTTGCCCAGTGGTACACCGACGTCGTCAAGAAGGCGGAGCTGGTTGACTATTCGGGCGTTAAGGGATGCATGATCATCCGCCCCTACGGCTATGCGATCTGGGAGAACATCCAGCGCATACTCGACGCCGAGTTCAAGAAGCTCGGTCACGAGAACGTTTACATGCCCATGTTCATTCCCGAGTCCCTCCTGCAAAAGGAGGCCGACCACGTTGCCGGTTTTGCCCCCGAATGCGCCATCGTAACGATCGGCGGGCAGAACACGCTTTCCGAGCGCCTCATAGTGCGCCCCACCTCCGAGACGCTTTTCTGCGAGCATTACCGCAATATCATTCAATCCTACCGCGACCTGCCCAAGCTCTACAACCAATGGTGCAACGTCGTTCGTTGGGAAAAGACCACGCGCCCGTTCCTGCGCACCTCGGAATTCCTCTGGCAGGAGGGTCACACCATGCACGAGACCGAGCAGGAAGCGCGCGAGGAGACCATCCGCATGCTCGACGTTTATGCGGATTTCTATGAAAAGTCGCTCGCAATTCCCGTCGTTAAGGGTCAAAAGACCGAAAAAGAGAAGTTCGCAGGCGCGGTCGAGACCTACACCGTCGAGCCGATGATGCACAACGGCGTTGCGCTCCAGGGAGGTACCACGCACTATTTCGGCGACGGCTTTGCAAAGGCGTTTGATATCAAGTACACCGCGCGCGATAATTCCATCAAGTACCCTCATCAGACCTCATGGGGCGTTTCCACCCGTATGATCGGTGCCATCATCATGACCCACGGCGACGACAACGGTCTCATCCTTCCCCCCGCCATCGCACCCATTCAGGTCGTCATCATTCCCGTGGCACAGCATAAGGAAGGCGTTCTCGATGCGGCTTACGCGCTGAGGGACAAGCTCGCAAGCAAGTTCCGCGTAAAGGTCGACGACAGCGACAACTCCACCGGATGGAAGTATTCGCAGTACGAGATGAAGGGCGTTCCGCTCCGCATTGAACTTGGCCCGCGCGACATCGAAAATAATTCCTGCGTTCTCGTTTCGAGAGTCAGCCGCGCAAAGAGCTTCGTCTCGCTCGACGGCATAGAGGAGTCCGTCGGGGCGGCTCTGCAGAGCGTTCACGACGAGCTTTATAACCGTGCTCTCGAAAACCTCAAGAACCGCACCTCAACCGCCGCAACCTACGAGGAATTCCTCGATATTGCGGAGAATAAGTCCGGCTTCATCCGCGCCATGTGGTGCGGCGACTCCGAGTGCGAGGACAAGATCAAGAACGACACGGGCGGCGTAAAGTCCCGTTGCATCCCCTTCGAGGAGGAGCATATCTCCGACGTTTGCGTATGCTGCGGCAAGCCGGCAAAGCACATGGTCGTTTGGGGCAGACAGTACTGATTTAATTAACGATACGTTTTTTGGAGGTAATCAAAATGAAGATCCGTCACGACGTTCACACGCATAACACTTTCTCGGCATGCTGCAATGACAAAACGGCGTCCACGGACGCTTACATAGCAAAAGAGCTGGAGCTTGGCAACCGCATTTTCGGTCTTTCCAACCATATCTGGGACGAAAACGTAAAGGGCGCGTCGTATTGGTACAGCAAGCAGACCATTCTTAAGGCAGAGGAAGCCAAGGCATCGCTTGCCAAGGCGCCGTCGGGGCTTAAATGCCTGTTCGGTACCGAGAGCGAATACTTCCATTGCTATGACAGAATCGGAATGTCGCTTGAGGGCGCAAGCCGCTTCGATTACATACTGATCCCCCACAGCCATCAGCACATGCGCAACGAGGTAATGTGGGATTTCCCCGAGATACGCGAGATCCGCGAAAAGATCGCGGCGGACATCAAGGAGAATTGCCCCTATCTCGACGACGACACCGTGAAAGTGATGACGAACGGTCTCAAGGAAGCTCATCTGAAAAAGTACGTTCCGGAAATGACCACCGACATCGCAAAATACGTTACCGATGCGGCAGTTGCAAGCTTCAACGACCTCATGGCGAACGAAACCTTCGTTAAGATGTGCGCGACGCTTCCGACTTCGATTGCGCATCCCTTTACACTCTGCGGCACGTCCCACGCGCTTCAGAACGAGTATCTTAAGCTCATTTCGGACGAGACTCTGCTCGATTGCTTCTCGCGCGCCGCAAGGATAGGTGCTTACTGCGAGATAAATCTCGGCTCGGTCACAGAACATGGGTTGGATCTTGAAAACAATCAGCTCATGCGCGTTTTTGCGGCGGCAAAGAAGGCCGGATGTCAGTTTACCTTCGGCACGGACAGCCATTCCGTCAAGGGACTCGAGCTGATCCTTCACGGCGAGGCGGTGGCCGATTATCTCGGGCTTAAAAAGGAGGACGTTGCGGAGTATCTTCGCGACGGTGTAGACGAATAAAATCACCCGGTGCGAGCGGTATTGACCGCTCGCACGGTATTACGGAAAGAAGGAGGTGCATAATGAAGCCTTTATCGAAAAACCAAGGAATAAAATCCACGCTCAAGCAATTTGATATATGCCTTCTTATCTGCACCACGATCCTTTCGGTCATGAGCATAACGCTCATGTATTCGATTTCCGACGTCAGGGGCACGGGACTCTTAAAAATGCAGGCGGCGGCAACGCTTGCCGGCATTTGCGTTATGATATTCCTTGCCACCGTCGACTATCAGGAGGTCGTAAATAAGCTTTGGATACCTTTTCTCATTCTTGAGATCGGCTTGCTCGGTATAACGCTGATATACGGCGTTGCCGAGGGAACCAACAAGAGCTGGCTCTATATCGGCCCCATCAGCATACAGCCCTCCGAATTCGTCAAGGGCACGTTTATAGTTACGTTCTCAAAGCATCTTGACCTCGTCAAAAATCGCATAAACCATCCGCTCTCGCTTCTAGGATTGGGCATCCATGCAGGTGCCATTATCGGCCTTATCCTGCTTTCGGGCGACCTCGGAGTTGCGCTCGTTTATTGCGGAGTGGTTGCTCTGATGCTTTTCTGCGCCGGCCTCAGCCTTTTCTACTTCCTCGGCGCGGGCGTCGCGCTTTTCGTAGCGATACCCTATGTTTGGGATTTTCTTGCCGATTACCAGAAATACCGCATAATCTACGGCTTCAACCCCGAGGGTGATCCGGATAATTACGGTTTTCAAGCGCTCCTCGGCCGCGACGCACTTGCAAACGGCGGATTTTTCGGGCAGGGGATTTCCGGCGGCGAGTATTACAAGAGCCTTTTCGCCTGCGAAAACGACTTTGCGTTTTCCACCCTCTGCGAAAAGCTCGGCTTGCTCGGCGGAATCGTTGTGCTTGTCTGCCTGTGCGTGGTCGTCATTCGCGTATTTATGATCGCGCGGACGTCGCGTAAGGATAGCGGAGCTTTTATTTGCATAGGTGTTGCGGCGGCAATTGTCGTGCAGACGGCGGAGAACGTGGGCATGTGCCTTGCAATGCTCCCCGTAATCGGTATCACACTTCCCTTTATCAGCTACGGCGGCTCATCAACGCTTGCCATGTATCTGCTGCTGGGAATGGTGCACTCGGTCAAAACTCATCGAGTTAAGTATAATTTTGAGCGTGAACACGCATAAAAAAACCTCTCAAATAATATAAACTTAGTAGTAAGTTTGTATTTGGGAGGTTTTTATGTTTATTTATTCATTCCGGGCGAGCACGCTTCGCTTTTTTGCTCTCTTGTTGCTTGCCGCAGTCGCATTGACCGCGCTCATCGTTTTCGTTCCGTCCTACGACGGCGGTAATTACAGCGACACCTCGGCGAAAATCAGCTACGACAAGATCGAAACCAACGAGGACAGGATATCCTTCCTCTCGCAGTTCGGCTACAAGGTCACGGGCGAGCCGATTGAGAGCGTCGAGCTGACCCTGCCCGACAACTTTGACCGCGTTTTCTCCGGCTACAACGAGCTTCAAAAGGCGCAGGGGCTTGACCTGACAAAATATAAGGGCAAGACAGTCACGCGCTATACCTACGAGGTATCGGATTACCCCGGCCACGAGGGAGAGAAGGTCTATGCGAATCTGATAGTACGAAAAAACAAGATCATTGCAGGCGATATTTGCTCCTCCGATCCGAACGGATTCATTCACGGCTTCGAGAGAAACGCAGAAGAATAAGAAACGGACAGCCGCGGCTGTCCGTTTTCAGTTAAAGATAGTTAAAAATAATCATTACCACGCCGAGAACGACAAGTCCGATTCCGAGCATGCGGTTCATAAGCTTCGGCGAGGCTTTGTTTGCGAATTTGGCTGTAACGGTCGCGGAAACGAGGGTCGAGAGTATGCAAAGTATCAAAATCGAGTAATCGGTGATTCCGTCTCCGATAACGAAGTGCGAAACCGCTCCCGTCAGTGCGGTAAAGGTCATAATGAAGACGCTGGTGCCCACTGCGGTCTTCAACTCATATCCAAGCACGCTGACCAAAACCAAAAGCATCATCATCCCGCCGCCTGCGCCCACGATTCCGCAAATAAGTCCGATAACCGCGCCGCAAACGATCGACTGAACGGCGGCTTGCTTTTTGGTTCGCAGCTTGTTGCTTTCCTTTGCCGACATTACGGGTCTGAAAATGAATTTGAATCCGGCAAACACCGTCATAAACATGGAAAAGCCGCCCATTGTCGTTTGGGGGATGAAGGATGCTATGTAGCTTCCCGCAAGGGTAAAGACCAGAACGGAGACGAGCATTATGATGCCGTTTTTGGCATCAATATTCTGGTTTTTCTTATATGTGTAAGCAGATGCCGCAGAAGCAAGCACGTCCGATGCCAAAGCGATTCCGATCGCTTCGTAAGCGTTTACGCCCAGAAAAGTGACCAGCATCGGCGCAATTACCGCTGCCGCGGAAAGACCGGCAAGTCCCGTGCCGAAGCCGGCACCGAAGCCGGCAATAATACAAACGATTATTTTAATCATATATCAGAAACCTCCAAATAAAACAATTATACCGTAAATATAAGAAAAAATCTGTATAATATTTTTAATAATTACCATATGCCGAGGCGCAAGAAAAAACGGAGCTGTGGTGCCGGCTCCGCTTTTTGTTGATTATTCGGGCATTTCGCGGTCGCCTCCGTTGCCGAAGTCCTTTTTGGGAATACGGAAGAGGACGGAGAGCAGACCCTTGAAATTAAAGGGTATGAGGGGATAGAGATAGGTGCATGCGCCATTCAAGGTGCGGTTCGTGCAAAGCAGGATGAGTATGATAGCTAAGCCGCCGAGGAAGCCCCATATCCCGAACAGCCCTGAGAGAATGAGCAGAAGTATGCGCATGAATTTGAATGCGTAGCCAAGCTCATAGGAGCGCTGGGAGAAGTTTGCCATAGCCACGAAGGCGGTCAGAATGATGACTTCGGGAATGAGCCAGCCGAGGTTCACGGCAAAGTCACCGAGTATGAGGCCGCCGACGACGGAAAGCGAGTTTGAGAGCATGTCGGGCGTGTTCATTGACGCCATCTTGAGGCCGTCAACGACAAATTCAACGATGAGCAGCTGGGCGATTATCGGTATAAGTCCTTGCTCCTTCGGCAGGGCAAAGGTAAGCCACGATGGAACAAAATCGGGGTAGCGCGTCATCAGATACCAAACCGGAACAAGGAAGAGGGTCAGCCCGAAAATGATGTGGCGCACCACACGGATATAGGAGCCGGTCAGAGGCGGAAAATAAAAATCGTTCGTTTCCTGCAAAAAGTCGAATATCGAGGTCGGCAATATCATGGCCTGCGGCGAGGTGTCGATCAGGATGATGACGCTACCCTCGTAGATCTGCGCGGCGGCAACGTCCGGGCGCTCCGTTATGCGTATCTTCGGAAAGGGATTGTAGCGTTGCGAGCGGATGAGGGATTCGGCTAACGACTGCTGCCCCATCGTCAGCGAGCCGACGTCGAGCGTGCGTAGCTTTTCATAAAGAGCATCGACGTATTTGCGGTCGGCGCGGTCTGCCATGTAGCAGATGACTACGTCCGTTTTTGACTCAACTCCGACGGAAACGTACTGCATCGTCAGGCTCGTATCGCGTATGCGCCGCCTGATGAGGGCGGTGTTGGAGATCAGGGTTTCAACGAATCCGTCGCGCGAACCACGCATCACGCGGTCGTTTTGCGGCTCCGAGGTCTCACGGGCAGGGTAGGTGCGTGTGTCAATGAGTATCGCATATTCGCCGAAGCGACTGCCCAGCATGAGCGAGCCGCCACACATGACGGCGTTTATCATGGCACTCGGCGAATTGGTCAGGTCGGTCTCCACATAGAGTGTGAATGAGCGTAAAAATTCGCTTGCGGCAGGTTCGCCCACCGACTTATCGGGGCATATCCCGTCGAGCGACGTAAAGGACAACATCAGCTTTTGCATGACGGTGTCCTTGACAAAGCCGTCGAGATAGTAGAAGGTCAGCTCGTCGGGGCCGATGGCGACGACCTTTTTGAGTATGTCGAAATTTTCTTTTACACGCAGAGTATCGTCAATTATCTGCACGTTTTCTTCGTATGAAGCGGAAAGTTGGCGCATGTTGCCTCCGGAAAACGGGTTTTGGAGATAGTATGCGCTTAATTTGGGAGGATTATACATTTTACGCTGCAAAGTGCAAGCTAAAAAATGCAAAATGTATTGACATTGTGCGCACAATATGATATAATATTGGTATAAAAAGAAAGGAGTGAACAATATGCAGACAACCAACATCAATATCCGCACGGATAAAGAGCTGAAAGAAAATTGCGAGAGACTGTTTGAAAGCCTCGGGCTTAATATGTCAACCGCGATAAATATTTTCCTCCGTCAATCCTTGCGCGTGGGCGGCTTGCCCTTTGAGGTAAAGCTCGGTGCGGCGGATGAGGCCAAAGCATTGAGAAACGGACGGGATGTCAGGAAGCTTTTGGCCGAAACGGCGGAAGCGCACGAAACACCGACGCTTACGGTCTACGATCTTTCCTTGGACGGAAGAGATCTCAGGATCGCCTTTACCAAGCAAGTGCTTAATAAGCACTATGCGGTTCATTGCAACGACGGAAGTATAGCTTTTGAGGAAAGAATACCGGTGGGTATTCATATCGAGTCCGTGAACACGGTAATATGCAAGCCGAGCGAGCTGATGAGGAAGGATGTGCGTACCGTTTTGGTCATATCGGGAAAGCCCGATATAATATGCGGACTTGACGAGGGAATTATTGCCTCGGCAAAGAGGTATGCAGTCGATTCCTCGCCGAACAGACTGTACGTCATGAGCGAAAAGGTTTTTGATGAGCTGCAATTTTGATAAACCGAAAGGCAGGGTATCAAAACCCTGCCCTTTGTGATAAGCTGTCCATGTCTATATCGGAGATGGTGCCGCCTGCATCGGGGTTACGGATACCGAGGCGATAAAGACCTTGGTAGATGCCGTCCTTGATCTGCATCAGCTCCTCGTGACTGCCCTCCTCGGCAATTCTGCCCTCGGAAATGACCGCGATCTTGTCCGCGCCGCGGACGGTTGAAAGACGGTGCGCAACGACGATGGTAGTACGGCCGCGGCAAAGCTCGTCAAGCGCATTCTGGATAAGTATTTCCGTGGTGTTGTCGAGCGCGCTCGTCGCCTCGTCGAGAATGAGTATGGCAGGGTCTTTCAAAAATACGCGAGCTATCGAGAGGCGTTGCTTTTGACCGCCCGAGAGCTTGACACCGCGCTCGCCGATCTCCGTGTCGTAGCCGTTTTCCAGCGACTGCACCCAGCTGTGGATGTTTGCAAGCTTTGCGGCTTTGATGACCTCCTCTTCGGTGGCATCGAGCCTGCCGTAGAGGATGTTGTCACGAATCGAGCCGTTAAAGAGGAATACATCCTGCTGAACGATGCCGATGCTTCGGCGGAGCGAGTCCATTGTCAGGTTATTGATGCTTTTGCCGTCGATGCGAATATCGCCCGAACTCAGTGGATAAAATCTCGGAATGAGGTGGCATATTGTGGTCTTGCCGCCGCCGGAGGGGCCGACGAGAGCAAGCTTTTGCCCTTTTTCAACCTTAAGCGATATGCCGTGGAGTACCTCGGCGGAGTCCTTGTAGGAAAACTCAACGTTCTTAAATTCAATTGTACCCTTGACGTTCGTCAGCTCCTCGGCACCGGGGGCGTCGCGCTCCGGCTCCTCGTCCATTATTTCAAGAAAACGCTCAAAACCGGTGACGCCGTTCTGATACTGTTCGGTGAAGCCGATAAGGGTGTTGATAGGGGATATAAAGAGGTTTATCGAGATCATAAACGCGGAGTATTCGGGAATCGAGATGCGGCCTGCGTTTATGAAAAGACCGCCGGTGATAAGTATGATAACGTTGAAAATATCGGTAATGAACGATGTTCCGGCGTGAAATTTGCCCATGGCGTCGTATGCCTTCTTGCAGGCATTGACGAAGGCTTTGTTGCCGACTTCAAATTTTTCGGTCTCTTTTTCGCGGTTGGTGTACGCCTTGGTGACGCGGATTCCGGATATGGACGACTCAAGTGAGGCGTTGATGACGGCGTTGCTTGCCCTGCGCTCGGTGAACGCGGCGCGCATCTTCTTGCGGAATACGGCGGCAACCACAATGAGTATCGGCACGCAGATAAAGATGATGAGCGTGAGCGCCCAATCGATCGTCCAAAGGTATATGAACGCGGCGATGAAGGTGGCAGAGCTGATGAGCAGATTCTCCGGACCGTGGTGCGCAAGCTCGCTGACCTCAAAAAGGTCGGAGGTCATGCGTGTCATTATCTTGCCGGTCTCATGCTCGTCATAAAATGAGAAGGGAAGCTTTTGAATGTGTGCAAAGAGGTCGCGACGCATTTGTGCCTGCATGGCTGTGCCTATCAGATGGCCGTAATATTGAACGAAATAGCGCAAAAACAGGCGCAAAACATAGAGCGCGAGAACGATTGCACTGGCCGTGACTATCATTTTTACCGTTTGCGTGCCGCTGATGAAGGCATCGAGCATTTTTTCGGTGATCATGGGGTAGACCATGCCGACGAGTGCTATGACGAGGGATGCGAGCATGTCAAGCGTCAGCATGAACACATGCGGCTTGTAGTAAGCTATGAATCTCTTAAGCATGTAATATCTTCTTTCGGTCGATTTTGTTCGACAATATTATAATACATTTTCGTCGAGAAGTCAAGAAGAAATCCGCAGGCGGGGCCTGCGGATTTGCATTATTCCGTGTCTTCGTGCTCATCCGGATCGTCCTCCGGTATGATGCCGTAGATGCGTTTGTCGCCCCGAGCCTGCATTTCCGCAAACTGTGCGGCAGTCAGGAGTACCTGACGGGGCTTGGTGCCGTCGGGCTGTGTGACGAAGCCGAGCTTTGCCATGCGGTCAATGATCCGCGCACCGCGGCCGAAGCCGACGTTGATGTTTCTCTGAAGGAATGAGGTTGCGATCGTGCCGCTCTCAACGGCAAGGCGGAGCGCGTCAAGGAACAGCTCGTCGAAGCATTCACCGTTCGCGACGGAATTGCCTGTGGGAGGCGCAGACTTTTTGCCGCCGGGAGAGACGGTAACTATCTGAGCCGACTCTTTTTCGATCTGTGAGAGGAACTCCTCGTCGTAGTGAGAACCGCCCGAATTTTCCTTGACGAAATTCGTTACTGCAATGACCTCGTCGTCGTTGACTAAGGTACCCTGCACGCGGATGGGAGTTTGAGAGCCGATGGGGCTGAATAGCATGTCGCCGCGACCCAAGAGCTTTTCGGCACCGACGGAATCTATGATCGTGCGCGAGTCAATACCCGATGCAACAGCAAATGCGATTCGCGAGGGGATGTTTGCCTTGATAAGACCCGTGATGACGTCAACCGAGGGCCTTTGAGTACCGACTATGAGGTGGATACCTGCGGCACGAGCTTTTTGCGCCAGGCGCACTATCGAGGTTTCAATCTCCGTAGGGGCGGT
The DNA here is from genome assembly GCA_051867815.1 of Eubacteriales bacterium. GTDB lineage: Bacteria > Bacillota > Clostridia > Oscillospirales > CAG-272 > CAG-390. The sequence continues at coordinate 30,435 of JBJDZD010000080.1, forward strand.
CATCATAAGGTCGGCAAGCTCGTCGATGATAATTACCACCCTCGGGAGGGGGTGAAAATCGGGGTCCTCAAGCTTCATCATTTTGTTGTAGCCGTCAATATCGCGAGCGAAGTTGTTTTCAAACAGCTCGTAGCGTTGTTCCATTTCCGTGACGGCGGCGTTGAGCGTGCCTGCTGCCTTTTTGACGTTGGTGACGACCGGGACGCGCAAATGGGGCAGATTGTTGTACACCGCCATTTCAACCTTTTTAGGGTCGATCATGATGAGCTGAACCTCATCGGGACGCGCTTTGTACAGGATGGACATTATTATGCTGTTTATGCACACCGATTTACCGGAACCGGTCGTACCTGCGATGAGCAGGTGGGGCATTTTTCCGATGTCAACGAATATCGGTTCGCCGGTGATGTCTTTGCCGAGGCAGGCAAAGAGCTTGCTTGAGGATTTATTAAAGCGCTCGGAGTCAAGAAGCTCCCTGATTGCAACGGTTGACTTGGATTTGTTGGGAACCTCAATACCTATCGCGCTCTTGCCGGGTATCGGAACCTGCATGCGGATATTGGTTTTAAGCGCCAAAGCTATGTCGTTCTGGAGAGAAACGATGGAGCTTGCCTTCGTTCCGGGAGCCGGGTACAGCTCGTAGCGCGTAAGAGTGGGGCCGCGCGAATAGTCGATCTTGGCGATCTTTATCTTGAAGGCTTCAAGCATGTCGTTCAGGGTTTGCGCGTTATCTCTCAGCTCCGCAATTATGTCGTCGCGTCCGGGAGATGAGGACTCGTTCAGAAGGCTGATGGGAGGGAATATATATGCAGCGAGCTGCTCGTACTCTCGACGCTTCTTTGCAAGCTCGGGAGGAACGATGCCGTCGTCCTCGCGTACGACTGGTTCAGGATCCTCATCGCGAATGTCGGTGACGGGAGCCTCCGAGATCTCAAGAACGGCAGGCTCGGGGATCGGATCGGAAATGACACTGCTTTCGCCCTGCTCGCCGAATATCGAATCAACAAGGCCGGGTAAGGTTTGAGGATCTTCGGTTTCGTTGACCGGGCGCAGAGAATCGACCGTCTTTTTATTAAGGCTCTTGCCGTGCTCGGTTTCGATCGAACCCATGAGCGTCATAGAATCGGGATCGTAACTCTCGCCGGCAGACGTGTTCTTGGTGCCGACAGCGCCGGAGGGGGCATCCTCGCGGACTTCATCTATATCGAATTCCCGCTCGGCGGCCCCTCTGACGTTGCGCCTGCGCTTTGGAGGCTCGTCCCCGAGCAGTTCTTCCTCTTCATCCTCATCCTCGCGTGCTTCTTTCGCCTCGGCTTTTGCCGCTTTGAGAGCCGCCGCCTTTTCGCGGCACTTTTGGTAAAGAGCTACGGCGGCGTCGGTAAGCTGGCGCGGAGTTAATCCGAAGTAGAAAACAATTGCGACTGCCAGCACGGCGATGATTATGATGACCGAACCGATGTATCCGGCAAGACATCTGAAAAAGCCTCCGAAAAGGCCGCCGATGAAGCCGCCGCCGTGGAGGGTGATGCCGTACGTCCAGTTGGAGATGGTATCTGCGCCGATGCCGAAGATGCTTTTGCCCCATTCGGACCAGCCGTAGCCGTTCTCATACAGCACGGCAATGGCAAGGGAATGAACGAGGGAGGAGAGGAGTACGGGTATCGCGCATCCGAAAACGACTTTACGGGTAACGATTCCGAGATCTACGTACCGTCTCCAATAGATTATCAGATTGATCAGAATGATCGGGATTATCCATGCGGGCCAACCGAACAGACCGAAGAAGAGATTACGAAGCACCTCGCCGAGTATTCCCATTGCACCGTCAATGCTTGCAAGCAACAGGCAGGCAACCACGAAAACGGTTGCAATGCCGAGTATGAAGGGCATGAAACGGTGTATGGTCTTGGTCGATTCCGGAGGTATTTCCTTTTCAGGCTCTTCCGGCTCTGCTTCATCCTTTTTGCGGCGGCGCCGTGGCTTGTCCTCGGCGTCATCGTATTCATCCTGCTCTGCGGTATTTTTCTTGCGCTTATTTTTCTTGTAAAGGTCGTCGTAATACGCGTATTCGTCGCGTTCCGGTTCTTGTTTTTGGGCGTTCTTTTTCGTCGCCGAAGCACCTTTTTTCTTGTTGTCAGCCATGTGTTCTCCTTTGGCGTATGAGAACGAAAAACTCGTACATACTATGGTAAAATTATTCCAATAATAATTATACCATGAAATTTGACCGATTACAAGGGAGAAAATGAAAAATTTGAAAAAAGGGAGAAGATTTTTGATGAAAAACAAGGGCGTGGGAGCATTGATGCTCGGCTTCTTTGCGGGACTTCTCAATGGACTTCTCGGCGCAGGAGGGGGGATAATACTCGTGCGCGGCGCAAAGAAGATATTGCCTCGTGAATACCGCGAGGAGCGCGACGTTTTTGCCAACGCCCTGTGCGTCATGCTTCCGCTTTCCGCGGTTTCGGCTGTGGCGTACGTTTTGCGCGGAAGCGTTCACGGTCTGGAATTTATGCCATTCATCCTGCCTGCCGTGATAGGGGGAATATCGGGAGCAATACTGCTTTCGGTCATTGATACAAGACTTTTAAGACTCATTTTCTCGGCTCTGGTGGTGTGGTCGGGGATCAGTATGCTGAGTTAAGGTGGGAAAATGGTTGATTTCTTCGTAAGCACGGGTATTGCGCTTCTTTCCGGCTTGGGTGTGGGCAGCGGCGGATTGCTTGTGGTGTTTTTAACGGAATTTCGGAGTGTCGGCCAGGTTTTTGCGCAGGGGGTGAATCTGATGTTCTTCATTTTCTCGTCGGGCGCATCGACGGCGGTGAACCTGCGGCGGCGGAACATTTGCTACGGTGCGGTTACGATGATGACGGCAGGCGGTGTCGTCGGTGCGGTCATCGGTGCATTTGCGGCTTCAATAGTACCGGCGAAGATGCTCAGATTTGCCTTCGGCGCGATGCTCCTTATCACGGGCGTGCCGGCACTGCTGAGGTCGATAGGGGCTTTTTCGAAGAAAACGGCAAGAGAATAGCAAAAGGGAGACTTCACTTGCGGAAGTCTCCCTTTGAGTGTTTTATTCTAACTCAAACGCTCCGGTGTAAAGGCGATAATACGTGCCCTTTTCCTCAATGAGCTTATCGTGGTTGCCGCGTTCGATGATTCGGCCGTGGTCAAGCACCATGATCACGTCGGAATTACGGACGGTGGAAAGACGGTGCGCGATAACGAATACCGTTCTGCCCTCCATCAGCTTATCCATACCTGCCTGAACTATCGCCTCCGTACGGGTGTCGATCGAGGAGGTTGCCTCGTCGAGGATCATTACGGGCGGATCGGCAACCGCCGCACGGGCAATCGCAATGAGCTGACGCTGACCCTGCGAGAGGCTTGCTCCGTTGCCGGTCAGCATGGTGTCGTAGCCCTCAGGCAGACGGGTGATGAAATCGTCCGCGCCCGCAAGCTTCGCCGCGGCGATACATTCCTCGTCCGTTGCATCAAGTCTGCCGTAGCGTATATTGTCCATTACCGTTCCGGTAAAGAGGTTGGTCTCCTGAAGAACGATGCCGAGCGAGCGGCGAAGGTCTTCTTTTTTTATCTTGTTGATATTTATGCCGTCGTAACGTATCTTTCCGTCGGCAATATCGTAAAAGCGGTTGATAAGGTTGGTGATGGTGGTCTTGCCCGCACCCGTTGCGCCGACAAAGGCGACCTTCTGTCCCGGATCGGCGTAAACGCTGACGTCGTGCAGGACGTCCTTGCCTTCTTCGTAAGCAAAGTCAACGCCGAGCAGGCGAACGTCGCCCTCAAGGGGAGTGTAGGTCAGCGTACCGTCGCCGTGCGGATGCTTCCATGCCCAGGTGTGAGTGTGTTCGGAGGTCTCCTCAAGCTCTCCCTCGGCGTTCTTTTTGACGTTAACGAGAGTGACGTATCCGTCGTCGGCTTCGGGCTGCTCGTCCATGAGGGCAAAGAGACGCTCCGCACCTGCAAGTCCCATGACGATCGAGTTGAACTGCTGGGAGAGCTGGTTGACGTTACCCGTGAACTGCTTGGTCATATTCAGGAAGGGGACTGCAATGCTGACATTCAGCACCGCAAACGAAGGGTCGGGGGAGAGGCAGAGGTTCGGGGTCTTAGTTATGATGAAGATACCTCCGACGATCGCCATGATAACGTAGAGAATGTTGCCGATGTTGCCGATGAGCGGCCCCATCATGTTTGCATAGGCGTGCGCACGGTAATTGTCCTCGTAAAGCTCCTCGTTGACGCGGTCAAAGTCCTTTATGGCGGCGTCCTCGTGGCAGAACACCTTGACAACGCGTTGGCCGTTCATCATTTCCTGAACGTAGCCCTCGGTCTTACCCATGGCTCTCTGCGCGCGGATAAAGTACTTAGCCGAGCCGCCGCCGACGGTCTTAGATACGAATATCATGCCGACAACGCCGACAAGCACCACAAGCGTCATCCAAACGCTGAAATAGAGCATGATGAAAACGACGGAAAGCACGATCGTTCCTGCCTGGAGTATCGAGGGCAGAGCCTGCGAGACGAGCTGGCGCAGAGTGTCGATATCGTTGGTGTAATGGCTCATGATATCGCCGTGCTTGTGCGTGTCGAAGTATTTGATGGGGAGGTTTTGCATCTTGTCAAACATGGCGCGGCGCATCTTGCAGAGGAAGCCCTGCGTGATATATGCCATAAGCTGTGTTTGTGCCGTGATCGCGCAGAGCGAAAGCACGTAGAGTGATGCGAGAAGTACCATTTTCGGTACTATTTCCTCCGATGCCGCTTCCCAACCGATGCCGGCGTCCTGTGACTTTTGGATAAGCTCGAATATCTTCTGCATGAAAAGGCTGGGGAGAGTTGCGCAGATTGCGGAAAAGAGTATGCAGACCATTGAAACGGGAACAAGCACGGGATAGAACTTAAAAAGCATGCCAACTGTTCTGCCGAGACTCTTGAAATTGATCTTGCGTTTCATGGGAGGCATTCCCTGAGCGTTTTTCTTACTCATTGTTCTTACCTCCTGTCTGCTGTTCATAGACCTCGCGGTATATGGCACTTGACTGCAACAACTCCTCGTGCTTTCCTGCCGCGCTTATCTCGCCCTTATCGAGGACTATGATCATGTCCGCATCCTCAACGGACGAAATACGCTGTGCTATAATGATTTTCGTGGTTTCGGGGATGAATTTCTTGAAGCCGGCGCGGATAAAGGCGTCGGTACGGGTGTCGACTGCGCTGGTTGAGTCGTCAAGGATGAGGATCTTCGGCTTTTTGAGCAACGCGCGCGCAATGCAAAGACGTTGCTTTTGACCGCCGGATACATTAGTGCCTCCCTGCTCGATGAAGGTGTCGTAGCTCTCGGGGAAGGATGAAACGAAATCGTGCGCCTGCGCCAGCTTGCAGGCCTCGACTATTTCCTCATCCGTCGCGTTCGGGTTGCCCCAACGGAGATTTTCCTTGATCGTGCCGGAGAAGAGGAGGTTCTTCTGAAGCACCATGGAAACGGCGTCGCGGAGCGCGCGGATATCGTATTCACGAACATCCGTACCTCCGACGAGTACGCGTCCCTCGGTGACGTCATAAATTCTCGGGATGAGCTGAACGAGAGTGGATTTTGACGAGCCTGTGCCGCCGATGACACCGACGGTCATGCCCGATTTGATATGCAGATCAATATTCGAGAGAGCGTTTTTCTTCGCCTTCTTTGAATATTTGAAGCTTACGCCCTCAAAGTCGACGGAACCGTCCTTGACCTCGGTCTTGCCGTTTTCGGGGCTTTTTATGGTCGCCTCCTCGGAAAGCACCTCGCCGATACGCTTGACTGATTCGGCAGACATGGTCAGCATTACGTAGATCATGGAGAGCATCATCAGCGACATCAGTATCTGCATGCCGTAGGTCAGCATTGCGGAGAGCTGGCCGACGTCGATATTTGAGCCGGTGCCGGAAATGATGAGGTACGAGCCGAAGGTCAGCACGAATACCATGTTAAAGTAGAGGCAGACCTGCATAAGGGGCGTGTTGAGGGCAACGATGCGCTCGGCCTTGGTGAAGTCGGCACGGATGTCCTCGGATGCCTGACCGAAGCGTTCGCACTCATAGTTCTCGCGTGAGAAGCCCTTTACTACGCGCATTCCTCGCACGTTTTCCTCGATCGACTCGTTGAGACGGTCGTATTTTTTGAAAACCCGACGAAATGCCGGCATTGCATTGCGTGCAATGAGGAGCAGGCCGACGATCAACACGGGGATGATGATGACGAAGGTCGTTGCCAGCGAGCCGCCCATGACGTAAGCCATGACGATGGAGAAGATGAGCATCAGGGGAGCGCGTATTGCCGTGCGGATGAGCATCATGTAAGACATCTGGACGTTCCCCACGTCCGTGGTGAGCCTCGTAACGAGCGAGGCGGTGGAGAATTTGTCGATATTCTCAAAGGAATAGGTTTGGATCCTTCGGAAAAGGTCGCCGCGCAGGTTCTTTGCAAAGCCCGAGCTTGCCTTGGCACAGGTAAAGCCCGCAATGCCGCCGCAGCACAGCGAAACCATAGCCATGCCGACCAGCAGCGCGCCCGTGAGCAAAAGCTCGCTCATTTCGGCGCCTGCCTTGATCGTGTTGACCAGATCAGCCGTGATGAAGGGGATCAGAACCTCGATGACGACCTCGCCGATGATGAAGATCAGGGTAAGTATCGTGGGAAGCCTGTATTCCCTGATACAACCCGCAAGTCTTTTAATCATTTGCTTGTCCTTTCTGAATGGTAAAATAACCGTATCTTATATTATACAAAAATATAAAAAATAAGTCAATATCAAATCCGACAAAAACGAAGGAAAAAACAGCTCGGTTTATTGTCTTCTTGTCGGTAGTTGATTTATTCAATAAATCAATCGCCGCGCCGTGGGTTCAAAGCTTGTAAAAGCCGATAAAACGGCAAGTGCGAGGCACGCGGCCTTTCATTATTGATCATTCATATTAATCTCCATGCCGCCACAGGCGGCTCAAATAAAATTGCTCTCAAAATGGGTCGGGATCCATTTTGAGAGCAATCTGAGCGTGAAACAATGGTGACTTGAAGTGGCACGACGATATGAAACGGTTGTGCTACTATAGTCGTATACATGAATTTTCATAACTGAATTATTTTGGATTATTTGTTTTTTGTAACGTGATACCACCCATCCCGAATTGATTTCACTTTCACTTTTGAATTTTCGCTTGGGGAATTCACCCACGATGGTTTTTGGTCGGGAGAATATACAAGAGCATATTCTCCGCTAGAAACACAAAATGAAATCCTATTTTCATGAATCCTAATGGTATCAAAAATCGAATCCTTGTCAGGAAATGCATTGTTACGTATTGAAGTAAGAGATGATACGACATCACTTGGTAAGATCAAATAACTTTTAGTTTCCGGATCAAATAATGTAACTTCTCCATTCCCATCATTTGAAACAGATAGCCACTTGTCAGATTTGTCAGGAAATGCTTCGGTAATATAATTTTTAACCAAATCAAAGTCATTCGCAAAATTTCCATAATCAGCAGAGTATTTCCAAAAATGATTATAATCGACTATCATCAATTCAATACCGAAGATTGCAACAACGCCTATTATCAGTGTTGTTAAAATCCATATTATGCTTTTTTTCATAGAAATACTGGCTCCTTTTCCATAGTTGAATTTGTGCATATTTGTAAACACTTATTTACTTTTTTACACATACATTATATCACACAGCGCCAATAAATGTCAATATACTTAGTATGGATTTTCTGTGAATTATTGTATTGGCTTATAAAAATGTGCCGCTTCGGCGACATCCAAAGGAATATTTTCTTTATTGTGTATTAAGCAAAACTATAGGCAAAGCATGAAATGAAAAGACCATACAAACGGTTCAAATCAAGCGAATTTTTTAATGGTACACGTCTCAAATGTCAATCAATAAACTAACGATCAATCGTCAAAATAACTTCCCGGAACACTATAGTAATATCCTATGTGAATATCTTTAACGTATTTTAAGTCTGCCAGTTGTTTCAATACATCATAATCCGCATAGAACACGTTTAACGTTTCGGATATAGTACTTGCCGAATGGACATACTCAAAATACAGCGCAGGTGCAATCGCCCACGGCGTAAAATGTCCTTCGGACAACTCATTACCATATTCATTAAAAAATGCAGTAAATAAAAAGCAAAGCAACCGAGCGGCTTGGCTGTAGCAAGCCGCTCGGTTGCTTTGCGACTTCGTCGCGTGCAGTAAGAGGTGTAATTTTGTTCGGATTATTGTGGCTTTTTAACATCGAATTAAAAAGTCCGCTTTTCTTTTTGACACCGTCGGCGCAAAAAGAAAAGCTTGGCAAAAGAAAAACGCCACGGGGAGCTCCGCCGACTGCGGTCCGCGACTCAAGGCTCTGCCTTGAGAATCCGCAACCTCCCCCAAAAGGTTGGCTAAAACTTTTTGTCTTTTTTGTTTGTGCGTTGGTCGCTATCGGTCATTAATGATCGTTTCCGCGTAGCGGACGGTTTCCATTGCGTCCTCGGCGTACCGGTCGGCACCTATTTGTTCGGCGTAATCGCGGTTCAGCACCGCGCCGCCGACGACTATCTTAGCCCAGGGTGCGGACGCGCGAAGTGCCTTGATGGTTTCCTCCATTGCCGGGACGGTGGTAGTCATCAATGCACTGAGTCCCACAAGCGGAGCATGCGTGCGCACAACTTCCTCCACCACCCTCTCCGGCGGGACGTCCCTGCCGAGGTCGATAACGGGGTAGCCGTAGTTCTCAAGAATGAGCTTGACGATGTTTTTGCCGATGTCGTGAATGTCACCCCGTACGGTGGCAAGCACGAATGGCGGCTTGCCCGTCGCCGTGCCCGAAGGAGTATGCGCCTTGATGACTTCAAATGCGCATTTTGCCGCCTCGGCGCTCATCAACAGCTGGGGAAGATATACGGTCTTTTTCTCGAATCCGAGACCTACGGCGTCAAGTGCCGGAATTATCTCGTTTTTGACGATTTCAAGAGGAGCTTCGTCGGCGATCAGCGCTTCCGTCAGCGCCGCCGCACGCTCTTTGAGACCTTTTATTATCGACTTCTGTAGCTCCGAGGAGTATTCCTCCTTTGCCTTTTCGGGCGCAACGGTTGCGACTGTCGTTTGCGCCGGCAGAGCTTGCGCAAATTCAATGTAATCGGCGCAGTTGTCGTCCAGCCCCATTAGTGCGCGGTATGCGAAATAGGACTTCATCATTGCGTCGGAATAGGGATTCATTATCGCGGCGGAAAGACCGCGGCCGAGCGCAAGAGTGAAGAACTCGGAGGTGATGATATCGCGTTCAGGCAGGCCGAAGGAGACGTTCGAAACGCCGAGCGAGGTCTTGCATCCGAGAGAGTTCAACATTCCGACGGCGCGAAGTGTTTGTGCGGCGGCGTTTTTATCCGCGCTCACCGTCATTGCAAGCGGATCGAAGATGATATCTTTTCTATCTATGCCGTATTTTTCGGCTTCGGCGAGGATGCGCTTGGCGATGGCGACTCGCTCCTCCGCCGTACCGGGGATGCCGCCCTCATCGAGAGTCAGAGCGACTATCAGACCGCCGTATTTTTTGGCTATCGGAAAGACCGCCGCCATGCTCTCTGCCTTGCCGTTGACGGAATTTATCATTGCCTTGCCGTCGTAGCGGCGAAGCGCGGCTTCCATTGCGGCGCTGTCCGAGGTGTCGATCTGCAGGGGCAGGTCGATCACGGCCTGAAGCTCGGTGACCGCTTCCGTCAGCATTTCGCGCTCGTCTATATCGGGCAGGCCGACGTTTACGTCCAGCACCTGCGCACCGCGCTCCTGCTGGGCAATGCCTTCCTTGAGAATGTAGCCGATGTCGTGTGTGCGGAGCGCTTCCTTGAACTGCTTCTTGCCGGTGGGGTTGATGCGCTCGCCGATGAGTATCGGCTCTTTGTCGAAAATGACCGCATGCGTGTATGACGAGATGCAGGTGAAATTCTTTTTTTCTATGGGCATGGGTGAAAGGTCTTTGATTGCTTCGACCGTCTTTTGGATATATTCCGGTGTCGTTCCGCAACAACCGCCCACAATGCGAACGCCCTTTCTGACGAGAGCCGCCGCTTCTGCGGCAAACTCATCCGCCGGGACGTCGAAGACCGTTTTGCCGTCCACCGACTTCGGAAGACCCGCATTCGGCTTTAGCAGAACGGGAACGGACGAATACCTGAGGTATTCCTCAACCGTCGTGCCGAGCGCCTTCGGGCCGAACGAGCAGTTAACGCCCACGGCATCCGCGCCCATGCCCTCGAGCATTGCTACCATAGCCGCCGGCGATGCGCCCGTCATCAGCTTGCCGTCCGCGGAGTATGCGTTTGAAACGAACACGGGCAGGGACGAATTCTCCTTTGCCGCAAGCAGAGCGGCTTTGGTCTCGTAACTGCTGTTCATGGTTTCGATCATGATGAGATCGGCGCCGCACTTTTCTCCGAGCTTCACGGTTTCGGCAAAGACGGCAACGGCATCCTCAAAATCAAGGTCGCCGTAGGGCTTCAGCATCTTGCCCGTGGGGCCGATGTCGAGCGCGACGAACTTCTCCTGAGTGCCCGTGCTTTCGTCGGCAGCGCGCCGTGCCAGCTTGATTGCGCTTCTGACGGTTGCCTCAAGCTCCTCCGGGGAGAATTTGAGGATGTTTGCGCCGAAGGTATTCGTGTTTACAACGTTGCTGCCCGAGTTGAAGTATTCGTGGTGGATGTCGCAAATCGTCTCGGGGTGCGTAATATTCCAAGTCTCCGGAAGCTCGCCCGGGCGCAGACCGCGCTGTTGCAACAGCGTGCCCATGCCGCCGTCAAGGACGAGGATGTTGTTCTTTATAAATTCCGTAATTTTCATTATTTTACTCCGATAATGGCAGTTACCGATTTTGAGGGCGACATCAGCATGCTCTCGTTCAGCGTCAAGCCGAGCTTGCGCGGACAGTCGAGCGCGGCGAAAATATCGCGCTGAAGCTCCAGCGGCAGGTCGCCGTAGCCGGGACTGAACCGCGGTAACGGACTGAAAGCATCGCAAAGAGCTTCCACTCTCTCCGCGCCGATCGACTGAAAGAGGAGGGACTTCGTGGGCGACAGGGTAGCGTAGCGCGCGATGAGACGGTCGATGCCGATGCCGACGGTCGCGGCGAAAACCACGATTCCGCAACAGCCCTCCAGCCGACTTCTCAATGCTTTTGAAGTTGTTTTTGCAAAGCCGAGGTCGACGTCGGATTCGTTGAAGGTAATAGGAAACTCCGCGTAGCACACCCGGTAGGTCAAAGCGGACGCCGCTTCGGCAAGGCATTCGTAAAGCAGAGCTTCGATCTCGGGCGCATCGCCGCGAACGCCGGCATAGCGCAAGATCTCGCGGCGGTCGACGGGCGGCGCATCAAAGGTTTTGGTGTATATCATCCGAGTATGTCCGAAAGGTTGTGAAGTATTGCCATGGCAACGTCCGGCTTGTTCATCGAGTAAACGTGTACGTTTTTGATGCCGTTGGCAAAGAGATCGATGATCTGGTCGGTTGCGTAGGCGATGCCTGCCTGCTTCATTGCGTCGGGGGTCGTACCGAATTTGTCAACGAGGGATTTGAATCTCTGTGGCATGAAGGATCCGGAGAGCTTTATGGCGCGCCCCACCTGATTGCCGTTCGTTATGGGCATGATGCCGGGGATGACGGGAACCGTTATGCCTGCCTCGCGTATCTTATAGAGGAAATTGTAGAGCAGATTGTTATCGAAGAACATTTGCGTGGTCAAAAACGAACAGCCTGCCTCAACCTTTTCCTTGAGATATTTGATATCTTCCTTTTGGGACGTGCTTTCCGGATGTATTTCGGGGTAACAAGCGCCGCCGATGCAGAAATCCGCGCCGCTTTCCTTAAGCTCGCGGACAAGCTCGACGGCGTGGTGATAATCCCAGCCGCTTCGGTCGGCGTTTTCAAGTCCTGCCGGAATGTCACCGCGAAGTGCCATGACGTTATCGATGCCTGCCGCCTTCATATCGGCAATACGCTCACGGACGGTCTGCCGCGTTGAGGAAACGCAGGTAAGGTGCGCCAGCGTCGGAACGCCGTAATTTGCCATGATATTTTCGGCAATATCGAGGGTGTATTTGCTCGTGCCGCCGCCTGCGCCGTAGGTGACGCTCATGAAGGAAGGGTGCAGTTTGGCAATCTCCTCTGTTGCGAGCTTTACGCTGTCAAATGCGGTATCCGTTTTAGGCGGAAAGACCTCAAAGGAGAGAGAAAGTTGATCTTTGGCTAAGATTTCATTGAGTTTCATGGTTTTGCCCTCGATTAATGTTTGAATAAATAATTATACCATAATTATCAAGAAAAATCAATAGAAAAAACGGCAAATCAGGACAAGCAGCCCCGTTTGCCGTTCAAATTATTCAATATTATTGCGGTTGGTACGGTCAGATTACCCTCCCGGTCGAATCATTCCACCTCAAATGCCACCCTGCGAAAGCACTTTATAATGTAAATGCCGAAGAAGATGAACATTGCGGAGGGCAGGCACAGGGCAATAACGTCAAACGGCGTGCGCATCAGCAGCGCGTACAGAAAATCCATCAGGACGATGACGGTACAGAATGCGAACGTGAGCGCCGTCGGTATCCTCGGGAGCAGTTTTTTCTCCGCGAGCGCCTTCATGATCGGTACGAGGCAGAGAAAAACCGCTATCGTAAACACGGTATCGGCGGCGAAGCCGATATATATCAGGATCATTTGGCAAAGGCGTTGCCCTTCAATGTCAAAGGGCTTTGCGGAGGAGATACATTTAATGACCGCGAAAAAAACGTCAAAGCAAATATTCGCGATGATGACCTTCACAAGCGCGTTTCCCGAACGGCTGATGGCGGCGGATCTCAGCGGTTTGGTCTCCGAGCAGAAATACATGACGAAAAATGCGCTTAATTGGAGTATGTAGCGTTGCAAAAGAATACTCGCACGGGAATAGAACGTCGCGACCGGCACGGAATTGAACTCGCAAAAGAAATTGCAGTATATGCATACCGAGGATAGTGCCGCCGACATAATTGCGGCAAGCAGGAATGTTACGAGGGTAGTGAGCGATATCCTGCCCTTTTGCTGTGCCTTTTCGCTGAGAATCTCCATGAGGGAGAGCAAGAGGTATTCAAGGGAGAGCATCAGCCAGGCCCCGAGGCCGGCAAGCAATATAATGAGGCAGTAGGGCGAGACCGGGTCATGGCTCAAAAGAATGAAGAGGAGGAGCGCAAACACGGTAAATCCGACGCAAAGAGTGCCGAATTTCAAAATATCCGAAAACACCTTTTTGAAATAAGGCTTTCCGCCGTCCTCGATACGCGAAAAATTGAGCATGACGTTTTCTTTTTTCAGGTTGTACATCAAAAACAATCCGCCGCATCCGATGAGCATGGTGGGGAAGAAGCCGTAGGGCGCACTGCTGCCCGGAAAGCCGCTGTAACCGTCATAATAGAGATTGAGTGCAACATGCACGCAATAGGCGCATGCGAAAACGTAGACGAAGGCGTAAAAGCCCTTGGTGTAAAACGTGTT
>JBJDZD010000081.1:0-1957 GCA_051867815.1 Eubacteriales bacterium
TCAAACACGCAACTCGAACGAAATGATTTCACTCACCCCATCTGAGTTTTTTATAGTTTTGGCGTCAGCCAAAACATACCTCTCGCGCCGCGGAGCGCAGCGGAGGCGGCAGTAGTCGTTCCGATATTTTCGTAAACTCGCAACTCCGAAAACGATATTAAAGCACTCGGCCCACCCGCGCCGTGGCAGAGGCGTTTTTCCGCGGATTTGCGGAGCAAAGCTGCGGAAAACGCTCCGACGCCAAGCCCCGGCACGGGGTTTGGCTTTGCGCGAGGCCGAAGGACGAGCGCTTCGGAGCCATACGCCGAGGGTGTGGCCTTGGGACGGCGCGCGGTAGATCAATAAATATACAGACTTATACAATATTCGAGGTACAGATCATGATCATAACGGTTGATTGCGGCACGACCAACATGCGCTGCCGCCTGTTTGACAACAAAAAGCTCATAGACCGGGAGCGCGAAAAATGCGGCATTCGCGACGGCATTTTCGCCGGTTCGACAAGCGTTCTGGAGCAGACGCTCTCACGCCTTATCAAGACTCTGCTTGAAAGAAACAATCTGACCGAGAGTGACGTGGAGGTCGTTATTTCGTCGGGAACGCTGGCAAGCGATGTCGGAATCTATAAAATTCCGCACGCGGTCTGCCCGGCAGGCATTCCCGAGAGCGTGAAGGCGTCAAGTCTGACGGTCATGGAGAGAGTGACCTCGATCCCCATCTTTTTCATCCCCGGAGTCAAAACGCTGCCGGCGGACGATGCGGACGTGCAGACCAAAATACTCACCTACGAATCAATGAGCGGCGAGGAGAGCGAGATCTACGGCATCACCGAGGCGCTCGGACTGCCATCGGAGTTCATAATCACGCTCCCCGGCTCGCACAACAAGGTCATGGAGGTCAGGGACGGGAAGATCGTTTCGATAAGAAGCGGACTTTGCGGCGAATTCATTGCGGCGATTTCGGGGCACACCATGCTCAAGAGCGCGCTCCCACAGCCCGTCATTCGCGAAACAGTACCGGATATGCTCCGTCTCGGCTACGAAATGGCGGACGAATACGGTCTCTCGCCGATGCTCATAAAGGCGCGGATGCTCCAGCTTCTCGGCGGCTATTCGCAGGACGAAGCGGCGAACTTCTTCGTCGGCGCGATTTTGCACGATGACGTCAAGGCGGTCGCAAGGATCGCGGCAAAGCCGGAATCGAAGGGCAGACCCGTTGTTGTCGGCGGCGGCGAACCGCTCAAGACGGTGTTTATGATACTTTTGGAGACGGCGGGCACGGAAAATCTCGTAGCCGTCCCCGACGAAGTCGCAACCCTCGCCTCGAACTACGGCGCCATGCTCGTCTACGAGGCGTGGAAAAAGGAGAATGATGACAGCCCTCGGGCTGAATAACCGGTTATTCCGACGTTCGTAATGGATTAATTCTTTCATCTTCTCGTGCTCCTCGGCTATGCCGAGGAGCTTTTTAGCGCAAAACGCACAATGAAATGCCGAAAAGTTTTCGCTCGATGCCGACCTACGCACAAACCAAATGATGAGAAGTTTTGGTCAACCTTTTTGGGGAGGTTGGGCAGGAGGATGGTGGGAATCCCTCATCGTCGACCTACGCACAAACTAAATGATTGAAAGTTTTGGTCAACCTTTTTCAAAAGGTTGCGGATTCTCAAGGAAGCGCCTTGAGTCGCGCTCCGCAGAGCGCGAAACTCTCTATGGCGTTTTTCTTTTGCCAAGCTTTTCTTTTTGCGCCGACGGTGTCAAAAAGAAAAGCGGACTATGGAGTTCGATGTTATAAAGCCACCGTAGCCCGAACGAAATTATATATCTTTCGCCGGGCGACGAAGTCGCAAAGACCCTCGTCGACCAACGCACAAACCAAATGATGAAAAGTTTTCGCCCGCCTTTTTTCAAAAGGCGGCGCCATCCAAGGCGCGGAGCCTTGGTCGCCGACCGCAGTC
>JBJDZD010000082.1:0-1950 GCA_051867815.1 Eubacteriales bacterium
AGCCGTATTAAAACAAAGGTATATTATGGCTAAAAGAGACTATTATGAGGTGCTCGGAGTAGATAAGAGCGCCGATGAAGGCACAATAAAGAAAGCGTACAGACAGCTTGCCAAGAAGTATCATCCCGACATGAATCCCGGCGATGCCAATGCCGAGGCGAGATTCAAGGAAGTTAACGAAGCCTATGCCATCCTCTCGGATCCCGAGAAGCGCGCGGCTTATGACAGCTATGGTCACGCCGCATTTGAGGGTGGAGCAGGTGCTGGCGGAGGAAGCGCGGGCGGCTTCGGATTTGATATGGGAGATATTGACCTTGGCGATATTTTCGGCAGTATGTTCGGCTTCGGCGGATCTTCGCAGAAAAGAAAGAACGCGCCCCTTCGCGGCGAGGATATAGGCTATGCGATCAACGTAACCTTTGAGGAGGCGGCGTTCGGTTGCAAAAAGGAAATGGAATTTTCCCGTATAGCAAGATGCGCGGAATGTAACGGAAGCGGCTCAAAGGACGGCAAAACGGAGACCTGCTCCACCTGCGGCGGTTCGGGCCAGCGCCGTGTAACGCAGAGGCTCGGCGGTATGGCTTTCCAAAGCACCACAACCTGTGAGGCTTGCCGCGGAACGGGTAAGATCATCAAAGAGCCATGCCCCAAGTGCCGCGGAAACGGCATGACGAAACAGCAAAAGAAGATAACGGTCACCGTTCCTGCCGGCATTGACAACGGCGGACGCATTGCCCTCCGCGGAATGGGCAACGACGGCCCAAACGGCGGCCCTGCCGGTGACCTCATCGTTGAGGTCAGAGTACGCAATCATCCCACCTTTGAGCGTCGCGGTTACGACATTTATTGCGACGTTCCGATAACCTTTGCAGAGGCGGCTCTCGGCGCGGAGATTGACGTTCCCACTCTCGAGGGCAACAAAAAGTTCACAATCCCCGAGGGAACGCAGACAGGCACGTCGTTCAGCATGCGCGGATTGGGCACCTGCCGCATTGATTACCCCGACCGTCGCGGAGATCTTATTTTTACCGTCATAGTCGAGACCCCCAAGGGCTTGAATTCCAAGCAAAAGGAGCTTCTTGCGCAGTTTGCCGAGGCTTGCGGCGAGTCCAATTACACTAAAAAGCAACGCTTCTTCAGAAAGAATAAATAAGAGGACTTGAAAATGTCATACGAATACTCGGATTGGACACAGATCAGGGTCACCGTTAAGGTAAATATGCTTGATAAGGTCACGGCCATCATGAGCATGATCGACCCCAACCTCATGATCGAGGATATGAGCGATTTTCAGATAAATAACCGCTACGGTGAATTGGTTGACGAAGCGCTTTTGAACGCCGACCGCACCGTCTCAAGCGTTTCCCTCTTCCTGCCTGCCGATGCCGACTCCGACGAAACTCTGGCTTTTCTTCGCGAAAAGCTCGCCGGCGAGGCAATCGAAGCTACAGTTGACGTTCGCGACATCAACGAGGAGAGCTGGGTCAATACCTGGAAGCAGTACTATAAGCCCCTCCATATCGGTGCGCGCACCGTTATCGTTCCCAAATGGGAGGAGTACCTGCCGGCTGAGGGCGAGGTCGTAGTCCGAATGGATCCCGGTATGGCGTTCGGCACCGGTTCGCATGAAACGACACGCGGTATCATCGAAATGCTTGAAAATTGCGTAACGGACGGCTGCAGCGTGCTTGACGTTGGTTGCGGAAGCGGTATTCTTGCCATTTGCGCCGCAAAATACGGCGCAGGACTTTGCCGTGCGTACGATATCGACCCTATCGCGGTTGAGGTTGCGGCAGAGAACGCGCTTGAAAACGGCTGTGATATCGAATGTGGAGAATCCGACCTCCTTGCAGGCGTCGAGGAGGGGCAGTACGATATCATCTGCGCAAATATAGTAGCCGATATCATTATCCGCATGGCACCCGAGGTTGGTAAGTTCATGAAAGATAC
>JBJDZD010000083.1:0-1929 GCA_051867815.1 Eubacteriales bacterium
GGCGAGCAACCTTCTCAGCCTCTGCCTCGTCGAGCTTGAGGGTGAGAGTACGCATTACGTTCTCGTCGATGTGAAGAAGTCTCTCGAGTTCAGCAGGGAAATCGGGAGCGCAGCGGAAGGTTACGATAGTGTAGTAGCCCTCGTTCATGTCATTGATGGGGTATTCAAGACGGCGCTTGCCCCAAGTTGTGACATCGATGATCTCGCCGTTCTTTTCGACGAGAGATACGAACTTGTTCGCAGTAGCCTCAGCAGCTTCGGTGCCGCCGGTGAGGTTCGTGATGAACAGGAGTTCATAAGCATTGAATTTCTTATCCATATTTTTACCTCCTTATGGACGTCAGGACACAGGTCTCTCCTGTGCCAAGGAGACGGGATTGCAAAATTTTCCCGTACCAAGCCAACATTATACCATATTTCCTTCCTTTTGTCAACACTTTTTGAAAAATATTTTTCCCGGCCTACAAATTAATCGGTTTTGTCGATTTTCTACCTTTTTATTATAAATAAAATGGCAAAAACTCTTGCATATTCGGCCTTTTAATGATATAATATATCCGCATCAAATCTCAATGAAAAGGAAAATTAAAAATGTCAAACACAAAATGGGTATGCGGATGGGGTACGTCCATTGACACCACCACCCAGACAATCACCGATTATATCGAGGATATCACGTTCAGATACGTTATCTACCCGACGATGCCCTCAAGCGCCGTCCGGCTCCATTTTTCAAATCTCTACGGAACGGAAGAGATCACGGTAAATAAAATCTTTGTCGCCAAGCGCTCGGCAGGCAAGGAAGCTAAGCCCGGCACGGCTGTTGAGGTCCTTTTCGACGGTAAGTCAGGCTTCACCCTTGCTCCCGGCGCGGAATGTTCAAGCGACCCTGCAGAATTTGAGCTTGCGCCGGCTGAGGAATATTTCGTAAGCCTTTATATCAAGGATAGAACTCAGTTGCTTTGCGGCCATTGGAACAGCGGCCACTATATTACGAAGTATTATTCAAGGGGCGACTTTGCAGGTGCGGATGATATCCCCTGGCTTACGGTCGGCGACGGTGGACCCTACGTTTTCCTTCATTCCATAGATTACTTAACTCGCGAGGATTGCCACGCCATAATTGCATATGGCGACTCGATTACCGCCCAGCCATGGCCCGATTGTTTTGCTCGCAGACTTACCGAGCTTGGCATTGATAACAGAGCCGTTATACGCCGCGGCATCGGCGGCAATCGCGTTCTCCGCGACTATAAGGTAAGAATCAAAAAGCATTGGGGAGTTGCCGGTATCAAAAGGTTCGAGCATTGCATTGATACCTCCGTCGGCGCGGAAGCCGTTATCGTTCTTCATGGCATCAACGATATCATCCATCCCGGCGTTAACAATCCTATCTGCCCCATGAGCGAGCTTCCCACTGCCGAGGAGCTTATCGAGGGTTACAGAACCTACATTGCCATCGCGCGCAAGCACGGCCTTAAGATTTATTTTGCAACGCTTCTGCCTTGTCCCCGTTGCCTGAATGACGGTGGCTACAGAGAAGAGATAAGACTTGCCGCAAACAAGTGGATAAGAACGACCGACGAGCATGACGGCGTGGTTGACTTTGAGGCGGCAGTCCGCCGTGAGGACGACCCTCAGCAGATGATACCGGAATATGACAGCGGTGACCACCTCCACCCCTCGCTTGCAGGAGCAAAGCAGATGGCTTGGTCCGTCCCCGAGGAGTATTTTAAGAACTGATTTTACCTGAAAATGCACCCTCTGTACGACTCGGAGGGTGCATTTTATACAAAATAGCCATTCGAACGAGCTGTTTCGGCACGATTTGTTTGTCATTTTCACCAAATCCACCAAAAAGGCAAAAAACTTTGAAAAAAGTGTTGACAAGAGGGTAGAGAAGTGGTATAATATACAAGCTGTCGCGAA
>JBJDZD010000084.1:0-9596 GCA_051867815.1 Eubacteriales bacterium
AAGTAACGAAAGCTGTTGCTTCTTCCTCGTCGGCAATCGGTCTTGCGTAACCTATGAACTCGGAGCGTTTTTCGACCAGCGTTGCCGTGCCCTCTCCGCCGAGGGTTATATAAGTTTTCATTGAACCTCTCCCCCGTCGTAAGCCGAGAGCATGCCGCGCACGCGCGAATCGACCGTGGCAATGGCGGTGATGTTCTCCATGCCGTAATCCACTTCCTCAACGGTTGCGTTTTTATACAGCGTGTTGAGCGCGCCTGCTTCGGCATTCGGAATGACGAACTTAACGCGCTTTTTGCCTGCCTTGACGAGGGTTTCAAGCTGTTCTCCGAGCTTATCGAGTCCGCGTCCGGTGAGTGCCGAGATAAAGACGGTCCTTCTCCGTCCGTCCGCACTTTCCATTACCGGAAGCGGTATCTCGTCGCGCGCGGGAAGGTCGCATTTATTGTAAACGATAAGGCAGGGCTTTCCACCTGCGCCAAGCTCGGCAAGAAGATCTTCCGTGACCTCAAGCTGTGCCGGATGCTCCGGGTCGGAGGCATCGACAATTATCATGAGAATGTCCGCACAGGCCGCCTCGTCAAGAGTGGAGCGGAACGCCTTTATCAGATGGTGGGGCAAACGACGAATGAAACCGACTGTGTCGGTCAGAAGTACCGATTCGCCCGAGGGAAGCGTAAACTTGCGCGTGGTGGGGTCGAGGGTGGCAAAGAGCTTGTCCTCGGCAAGGATACCGGCGCCCGTCAGCGCGTTGAGCAGTGTAGATTTACCTGCATTGGTGTAGCCGACGATTGCGACCTTCGGCACACCGCTGCGGTCACGCGCCGAGCGAAGCGTTTTTCTCTGCGTTTCAAGTTCGCGAAGCTCCGCTTCAAGGGCAGCCGCACGCCGCTTGATATGGCGACGGTCGGATTCGAGCTTGGTCTCACCGGGGCCACGCGTACCTATACCGCCGCCAAGGCGCGAAAGCTGTGTGCCCTTACCGATCAGTCGTGGAGCGGTATATTTGAGCTGGGCAAGCTCGACCTGAAGCTTACCCTCCGCAGTTGCCGCATGGAGTGCAAAGATATCAAGTATCAGCATCGAGCGGTCGATAACGCGAACGCCGTCCAGCTCCTCCTCGACGTTTCTGATCTGCGAGGGCGTCAGCTCGCAGTCAAACACAGCGATATCAGCCTCATTGTTCTTGCAAAGCTCGGCAAGCTCCAAAAGCTTTCCCGACCCGATATACGTGCGCACATCCGGCGTTTGGCGCGACTGAACCAGAGTTGCGACCGTCTCGCCGCCGGCTGTATCGAGAAGCCTGCGAAGCTCCGCGAGTGAAACGTCACATTCGCCCTCCGCCATGTCGTTTGAGTCAACGCCGACGAGCACCGCTCTGCCGGCAATTATTTTGTCAGTAATTTTCAATTCCATTAGATCACCTCACAGATGATATTCTTTCAAAGAAAATGGGCAAGCATACGCTCGCCCACACTTCTTGAGTTCTCGCTCTTATTTACCCTGAAGTCTCTTGTTGAACTTGTCAACACGACCGCCGGCATCAACGAATTTCTGCTTGCCGGTAAAGAAGGGATGGCACTTAGAGCAAATTTCAACTCTGATCTCACTACCGCCCTTGGGGTTGGTGGAACGAGTGGTTACGGTCTCGCCGCAAGCGCACTTGATGGTAACTTCTTCATACTTGGGATGAATTCCCTGCTTCATAATAAACACCTCGCTTTTCATTTCCGACGGATTTTGCCGTCGACATTGCATTTACCGATAGATTATATCATATTTCAGTCGAAAATGCAATACCTTTTTGAAATTTTCTTCGTATTTTTCAGATTTTTCCCGCAAATTCTCGCCGCAGACCCTCGATTATCCGCTTTTCAAGTCTTGATATGTACGATTGGGAGATACCGAGCAGGTCGGCGACCTCCTTTTGAGTTAATTCCTTTTTGCCCGTCAGACCGTAGCGCAGCTCGATTATCTGCCTTTCGCGAGGTGCAAGCGCGGCAACGGCACGACGAACGAGCTTGCGCTCCTCCTTGGCGGCAAATGCCTCGCAAACGCTTTCCTCGCCCGTGTCTAGAACGTCAGAGAGCAAAAGCTCGTTGCCGTCCCAATCTACGTTCAGCGGCTCGTCAAGCGATACCTCGCATCGCATCTGGCTGTGCTTGCGGATATACATGAGTATCTCGTTTTCGATGCATCGCGAGGCGTACGTTGCAAGCTTGATGCCCTTATCGGAGTGAAAGCTTCCGACCGCCTTAATAAGTCCCATAGTGCCTATGGAGACCAAATCCTCAATACCGATGCCGGTGCTTTCGAATTTCCTCGCTATGTAAACGACAAGACGAAGATTGTGCTCAATAAGCAGACCGCGGACGTATTTGTCGGAGGGATCTTGCTCAAGCTTGTTTATGGCGTCATTTTCCTCCTCCGAGGAAAGGGGCGGCGGCAGGGTATCCGGGCCGTTGACGTAATAAATTCCTTCCGTGAAGCCGAGCTTCAAGAGCAACCGCGCAAATATCAACCGGGCGCGTGCCATCAGCATATTAACCATGATGATCTCCTATATTATTCCCGGAGGAAGCAACGCACGGCTCTCTCCGGCGCTTAATTTATACGGTACGGGTGCAACCAGCAGATCAACTTCCCTTTTTCCGACGACCGTTACGCTTTCGGGGATGATTGCCGAAAGGAGTGTGGTCCTTGAGCCAACAGCACCCCTTGCCGGTATAAAGCGAAGCTTTGCCGCGTATTCTTCGGGAAGACTTGACGAGGCCCCGATATTTCCCGAACGCCAATAGTCTACAAGCTCCTCCGGAAAAACGGAGCGGACGGCATCAAGCTCGCAGATCAACACCCCTCTGCCGCTCAAAGGGTCACTCAGCATATTGCCCGTGTCCGTCATGGCGCGAAGTCGTACGGACTTTGACTCGAAAACTATCTCAATATCACCCTGCCTTGACGATGCAAGTCTGCGCATGCGCCGTCCTCCCGCAAAAGCGGCGGCACCGCCGGCAGCGGCAAGCAGAGCAAAAAGCCAAACGCTTATATCGTCACCGCTCTCGCCCTCAAGCACACTAATATCCGAACGGTTGAGCAGCGAATAAAAGGCGGTCATAACACCGCCGAGTATTGCACAAACTCCGGCAAACAGAGCCGAACGCGCAAGAAAATCGCGCAAGCGGTCACCGGGCTTGTAAAAGCCTACGGCGCAAACGATCAAAAGGGCTGCCATGTCGCAAAGCGCAGGAACCAATCCCTCTCCGGGGATAAAGAGCGCGGCAATGCCGTAAACACCGCCGATCGCGGCTGCCACCGCGCTCCGCACGACACCGAGCTTTTTCCCGGAAAATCTTGCGCAGATGTAAAAAACAAGGAAATCCATGCTGGAATTTATCAGAAAAAGAACATCTGCATATACAATTCGTCCCATCTGAATCACCTCACCTTTATTATATTCTATCAGGAGCGTTTTTTATGTCAAAAAAAGAACCGATTTTGAAAACCGGTTCTTATATTCTTATGTTCTTACTGTATTTTTCTGCATTCGATATAATATCTCTTGTCCGCTGCGTGACCCATGGAGAAGGTCTTGCGCGGGAGAGTGCCGTCGGCCTCGACTGCCGGGAACAGCTCGCTCTTGGACATTCCGTCAAAGATAAATCCGACGCTCTTTTCCTTGGCGGCCAGCCTGCAAAGGGTATCCTTGCCGTGTATATAGTCAATGCTTCCACCGTTAACGATCAGCCATTCGTCAAGAAAACGCTGAAGGCTTGCAACGGGCAGGGTGTACTCCGGATGCTCGATTATGACGGTAGTTCTTTCTCCCTCGACGATGACCTCAAACACCTGCTTCTCGAATCTGCCGTTCTGCGACGATGCAAACGCTTTGAAATCCGCGACGAGACGGGCGGCGTCGGTATTGTCGATAACTCTGTATATCGGCTCGAAAACGAGGCTTTCCTCGTGGAGATTGCATATCTCGACAAGCGCGAAGCGCGCAGGATGATTCTCCGCTTCGCCGGGTGACAGGGTTGCCTTGATCTCCTCCCAAGAAGCCTTGGCTGTGGCGAGGGAGTGATTGCCGTCGCCGACTGCAACGGTGATGGGCGCTCCGCCGTTCTTCTCCGCTCTTTCCTTTGCCTGCTCGGCAAGGACGGCAAGAGAGGAATTGAGCGCGTCAAATTCGTCAGCCCTGACGAACGCCGCTTTGACACTTCCGCCACCCTCGGCAAGGTCGAAGGAATACGCATCCGTTTTCCTGCCGGCAAAGCGGGAGAGAATGATATCGTTTTCATCGTCAATGAGAAGCATGACGTGGGACATTTCAATCGGCGCACCGCGCCTTACCGCCAATCTGGGCGGTATGCGCTCGACAACGGTCTTTTCCGTGGGGCGAATTGCAGAAACCGAGCCGATCGCGAAATCGTAGTCCTCAAGGTCAACCGCACAAACAAGGCCGCGGCGGAGCTTGCCGTCCGACTGTATGCGCTCAAGGTAGACGGCGCAGTTTTCATGCTCCGTCAGCACTCCCTCGGCAAGATATCTTTTCATTTCATCGTGGATGAGCGGAACGAGCCGCTCTGCAAGGTCAAGCTTGACCTCCGGGAGCATCAAGTGCAGTGCGGAGGGCTGTGCGCCGACCTCACGCTCCACTCTCTCCCAATACTCCGGCTCCGAGGTATATTGGTCACATGCAACGCACGCCCACTTTTTGCCGTCAACGGCATCGAAATCGGGCAGGAGTATATTTGCGGGATAAATCTTCATTTTTTTACCTTTCTTTACGGGTCTTGGGATTATTATACAACATTTTTCATGATATTGCAATATTTTTCTGAAATTTTCATAAAACGGTTGCGTGCGCAACCATTTTATGATATAATATAAGCATCATACCACATTCAAGAAGGAGTGCAACAATGAATCAAGGACCTCCCCGTGATTTTGAGTACGAAAAGGTCGATCCGCCGAAAAACTTAAAAGACGTTCCTCGCTTTCTCAAGGAGCTATTCGGTGGTTTCTTCGGCAGACTTGCGTATATTTTCGTACTCGTTTGGAAATCAAGTCCGCTCATACTCTTCACCATGATATTCGTTTCGATCTTCAACGGTGTCATGCCCGTCATCGGATCACTTATATCCGCATCGGTGATTGATGAATTGCAAGTAGTAATCGAGAACAGAGTGCTGGCAGGATCGCCCGTGGGCGGAACGGCCGCCGCCTTTTGGACGTCCGCCGTGCTTACGATGCTCATAATTCTTTTTGCTTATCGCATTCTGAACCGGGTTGTCACACGGATCAGCACCTCCATCATCAGAATTGCCGGAGAAAAGGTGACCAATCAGGTCAAGGTTCAAATAATGGAAAAGGCACGGGAGCTTGACCTTGCCTCCTTTGACATCCCGTCGTTTTATGAAAAGCTTGAGAATGCAAACCGCGAGGCGGGAAACAGACCCATCCAGACTCTGCAATCAACTTTCTCGATAATCTCAACCGTCATCTCCCTCGTCAGCTACGTCGGAATCCTTGCAACGATACCGGGAATGTGGTGGATGCCGCTCGGCATCGTAGTCATTTCCGTCCCGTCTGCGATCGTCTCCTTCGTTTACAGGCGAAAGAATTTCCAATATATGCGTTTCCGCTCCAAGGATCGCAGACAAATGAGCTACTACTCAAACTTGATGGTAAACAAGGACCTCGTCAAGGAAATCAAGATCTTTGACCTTTCGGACAACATCATCGGCAGATACAACGAGGTATTCAAGCACTATTACAAGGGCCTGCATAAGTTGATCATCGAGGAGAGCGTGTTGCTTGTCATCATTGCCGTCGTTTCCGCGGTCGTCAACTGTATTTTCTATGCGATAATCGCTTTCGGCGTATTCGTGGGCAGATTTACAATCGGTAACTACTCGCTTTACACGGGCGCGCTTACCTCAATCGGAAACTGCGTAACGACATTCATCAACACGTCTGCATCCGTCTATGAAGGCACGCTCTTTATTGACAACCTCGTTTCCTTCATGAAGGAAGAAAAGACCGTAAAGCCGAGCGTTGATCCCCCCGAAAAGGTCAGCCGCGGCATGCCGCACACCATTGTTTTCGAGAACGTTTCTTTTGCTTACCCCGGAACGGACAGGCCGGTCATCAAAAACCTTTCAACGACCTTCAGGCCGGGTGAAACGGTCGTTTTGGTCGGTCTCAACGGCGCCGGCAAAACCACGCTTATCAAGCTTTTGACCCGTCTTTACGACCCCACGGAGGGTCGCATCCTCCTTGACGGCCGCGACATCAAGGAATACGACACGCACGAGCTTTACGATATCTTCGGCATCATCTTCCAGGACTACGGTAAATACGCCGTCACCGCGGCGGAAAACATCGCCTTCGGTGACATCCACCTGCCCGAGGACCGCGAACGCATTGAAAGTTGCGCCCGTCAGGCGAACGCCGAAGAATACCTGCTCAAACTCCCGGAGGGTTATGACACACCCTTAACGCGTATCTTTGAGAAGGAAGGAATTGAGCTTTCGGGCGGTCAATGGCAAAAACTCGCCATTGCGCGCGCTTTCTATCGCGATTGCGATATTCTCATCCTTGACGAGCCGACGGCGGCTCTCGACCCGATGGCGGAGCAGGAAATATTCAATCAGTTCGATACGCTGCGCGAGGGCAAGACCACCATATTCGTTTCGCACCGCCTCTCATCTGCCGTTATTGCAACCAAGATACTCGTTCTTGAATACGGTGAGCTTATTGAGGAGGGCAACCACAGCGAGCTTATGGCAAAGCACGGCAAATACTACGACCTCTTTACTACCCAGGCAAAGCGTTACCTTGAGGGTGGCGAGGATGTCGACGAAAAAGACATCCCCCACCACCACAGGCCGCACCCACGGAATTTTGAACACCGATAACATAACGGCACCGCCCCATAGCCTACGGGGCGGTGCTTTTACCTTAATTTGGAGTATTCACAAATCGTCACTTTTATGTTATAATATTCATGCATATATGCAACGCAATCGCAAAGGGAGGAATGAAAATACAACGAAAGAAGGTTTGAGAATGAAAAAGAAGTTAATATCAATATTATTATCGTGCGCGGCGGTATTCTCGCTTTTGGCAGTACCATTCACCGCAAACGCGGCATCTGCAAGCTCGCAGGCAGGTGTCGTTGCCACGGCAAGCTCGCGGCTCAACGTCCGCAGAGCGCCATCATCATCCGCCGAAATCATTGATTCGCTTTACAAGGGCGAGTACGTAACGCTCATGTGGCGTTCGGGTGATTGGTGGTACGTGGAATTTGAAGACGGCAAATACGGCTACTGCCATGCAGATTACATACGCAGCATCGCATCCTCGGTTCGCCGTGTCAAAACATCGAGCGGCACTCTCAATGTCCGCAGCGGTGCCGGCACGTCATACAGCCGTATAGGCAGTCTGCCGAGCGGTGAGATCGTTCTCGTTCTCTCAAGCACAAACGGATGGAGCCGAATCCTCTACGATGGAACGAAGCTCGGATACGTCAGCTCGTCGTATCTTGTGAGCGTTGAGACTTATCCGGCAATTTCCCTCTCCGTGCCTCACTACATGCAAACGGACCGGCGTTGGGCATCGGTCACACTCGGCAATTCGGGCAAGACAATATACAGCATCGGTTGCACCACAACATCCTTTGCCATGATCGAATCCTACCGCACGGGCACGACCATTTATCCCGATGCCATGTCAAAGAAACTCAGCTACACCTCGTCAGGCAGCGTTTATTGGCCATCAGACTACACCATGATAACGAGCAGTTCGGACTACCTTGCCAAGGTCTATGAACAGCTCAAGGCCGGCAAACCCGTTCTCTTCGGTGCCAAGAAGGCATCGGGCGGTCAGCATTGGGTAGTAATAACCGGGTACAAGGGCGGCTCGTCGCTCACAACTGCCGGCTTTACCATAAACGACCCTGCGGACAGTTCGAGAAAGACCCTTGCCGATCTCTACGCGGACTACCCCTACTTCTACAAATTTTTGTATTATAAGAGTTGACCGAGGCTCATTTTATCCGATTTTTTTACAAAAAACAAAGTTTTTTATTAAACTCTGTTGACAGATCAAAAAAAATCTGTATAATATTATAATATAATATTATTTAACACGAGATCGGAGCTGAAAATGAGTATCAAGGTTGTAAAATTCGGCGGTTCATCGCTTGCAGACGCCGACAAATTCAGGAGAGTTGCACAAATCATCGCCGACGACCCCGAAAGGCGCTACGTCGTTCCCTCTGCGCCCGGAAAGAGATTTTCCGATGACATAAAAATCACGGATATGCTTTATCAATGTTACAGCCTTGCGCGTGACACTTCCACAAGAGCGGAATTCGAGACCTGCTACAACAATATATGCGCACGATTCCGCGGCATCATTGCCGACCTCGGCTTGAGCTTTGATATCAGCGGTGAGCTTGATTACATCAAGAATGCCATTCTCGGACGGGCAGGCCGCGACTTTGCCGCAAGCCGAGGCGAATATCTTTCCGGCCTCATTCTTGCCAAGTTCACGGGATTTGATTTTATTGACGCAGAGAGTGTAATTCTCTTTAACGACAACGGAACGTTCAATGCGGAAAAGACACAGGAAGTCCTTTCCGCAGAGCTTGCTCGCCACGAGCATGCTATCATTCCCGGCTTCTACGGCATGATGCCCAACGGCACGCTTAAAACTTTCTCCCGCGGCGGTTCGGATATAACCGGATCGATCGTTGCGCGTGCCGCAGGCGCAGACCTTTACGAGAACTGGACGGACGTTTCCGGCTTCATGATGGCAGATCCGAGAATAGTCAAGAACCCCCGATCGATCGATACCGTCACGTACCGCGAGCTTCGTGAGCTTTCCTACATGGGTGCCACCGTGCTTCACGAGGACGCCATCTTCCCCGTTCGCATTGCCGGTATTCCGATCAATATCAGAAATACCATGCGCCCCGGCGACGAGGGCACGATGATCGTTGCATCAGCTTCGGATTACGACAAAAATCACATCATCACCGGTATTGCCGGAAGAAAGGGCTTCTCAGTACTCACTGTCGAGGACGACCTTATGAACTCGCAGATCGGTTACGGTCGCCGTCTCCTTGAGGTATTTGAGGAATACGGCATCGCGTTTGAACACATGCCCACGGGCATAGACACGATGAGCGTCATCGTCAGCACTGCGGAGATCGAACCCGTTCGCGATAAGCTCATTACCTCCCTCAGCCGCACCCTCAAGCCCGACAGCATCACCGTTGACGACGGTCTTGCACTCATCGCGGTAGTCGGCCGCGGTATGGTCAAGGCAAAGGGTACTGCTGCAAGAGTTTTCTCCGCTGTATCAAACGCCGGTGTCAATATCCGCATGATCGACCAAGGCTCCTCCGAGCTTAACATCATCCTCGGTGTCGAGGAGGGCGACTTTGAGACGACTGTCAAAGCAATCTACGACGAATTCGTTAATAATTGATACTTAAATCAAAATGGACTGAGCCGCGGCTCAGTCCATTTCCTTATTTAATAAGCTTTTTTACCGCCAAAGCGCACCAGCCGTTGTCCTCCCTCGTTTCGGTG
>JBJDZD010000085.1:0-9460 GCA_051867815.1 Eubacteriales bacterium
TGCGGATCCGGATCGTGGCGAGGTCGTGTATAAAGTGGAAACCAACCTCGTCGGCCTACTCCGTCCGGCCGCTCGGTTGCTTTGCGACTTCGTCGCGTTTAGAATGATGTATAATTTCGTTCGGGCTACGGTGACTTTATAACATCAAATTCCTTCGTTCCGCTTTTTCTTTGGGACTGAAGCCGCAAAGAAAAAGCTTGGCAAAAAGAAACGGCGTTAAGAATGTTTCGCGCTCTGCGGAGCGCGACTCAAGGCTCTGCCTTGAGAATCCGCCGCCTTTTGAAAAAGGCGGGCGAAAACTTTCAATTATTTAGCTTGTGGGGAGGTCTGCGACAGGCGAAAACTTTTCATCATTTATTCGGTGCAACCGAAAGCCATCCGCGCATGACGCGGATGGCTTTCGGTTTCTTCGTTATCGGTCAGAGTATTGCCGCAAGCTCGTCGACGGTTTCGTCGAAGATCTTCATTGCGCTCTTGACGGTATCGGGCTTGGTGAGGTCAACGCCCGCGATCTTAAGCTCCTCAAGCGGATAGTCCGAGCCGCCGGTCGTGAGGAATTTGAGATAGTTTGCAGGGTCGCCGCCCTCGGCGATCGCGCCTGCAATGGCAACCGCGGAGCAGAAGCCCGTTGCATACTGGTAAACGTAGAACGCGCGGTAGAAATGGGGAATGTACGCCCACTCGTACTGAATGATATCGTTGATCTCGGCGCCCTCGTAGTACTTTTCAACCAGCTCGCGGTAAAGTGCGGAAAGTGACTGCGCCGTCAGCGGCTTGCCCGACTCGCACATTGCGTGCGATTCGCGCTCGAACTCCGCAAAGAGCGTCTGGCGCAGCACGGTCGTGCGGAAGCCCTCAAGGAAGTGGTTGAGGATGTACGCGCGCTTCTTTGGGTCGGTCTCCGTCTTGAGCAGATACTTCGTCAGCAGTACCTCATTGACGGTCGATGCGACCTCCGCAACCATGATGCGGTAATTTGAATTAACGTAATCCTGCGCCTCGCTCGAAAAATACGAATGCATTGCATGACCAAGCTCGTGCGCGAGGGTGAAGGCATCGTCAAGGGTGTCGGTGTAGTTGAGCATTACGTAGGGGTGAACACCGTAAACGCCTGCCGAGAACGCGCCCGTGCTCTTGCCCTTGTTCTCGTAAACGTCGATCCAATGGTTGTTGTACGCCTCATCCAGCAGCTGAACGTAACGCTCGCCGAGGGGCGCGCACGCCGCCTTGACCAGCTCCTTTGCGTTTTCGTAGGGCAGAGCTTCCGCAACGCCCTCAACCATGGGAACGTAAAGATCGAACATATCGACCTTTTCCTTTTTCATGACCTTTGCGCGAAGCGCGAGGTACTTTTTCATCGTTGGAAGTGCCTCGTGGATGGCTTCGATCAGCGAATCGTAAACGGAGAGCGGAACGTTGCCCGATGAGAGCGCCGCTTCGCGCGCCGATGCATAGCCGCGAGCCTTTGCGCGGAAGCAATCGAACTTGACGGAGCCGCCGTAGGTCGCGGCAATGGTATTTATGAATTTTTTGTAGGTGCCGAACATCTTGTTGAACGCATCCTCGCGGACTGCGCGGCACTCATGCTCGCGGTAAACGCCGAAATTTCCGCCTGTGAGCGGAAGCTCCTCGCCGTTCTCGCCGATAACGTTCGGAAATTCCATGTCGACTCCGGTGAGCATGTCGTATGCATCGCCGGGCGCGCTTGCGCCGTCGGACATACCGGCAAGCAGGCTCTCGCTCTTTTCGTCGAGCACGTGCTCCGCAGAGCGGATGAGGTCGAGGATTGTAAAGCGGTATTTTGCAAGCGCGGGGCAGCACTCAAGATAACCAAGCAGGGTATCCTTGCCTGCGGAGAGCGCTTCCGGCTCCGCAAAGGATATCGCGGTGGCAAACTTAACGTAAACGGACATGGTGCGCGCGAACATTTCCTGATACTCGGGGTCGGAATTGTCGGCTTCCTTGTGCAGGGATGCGTAGCTGAAAACTCTCTCGAACTTCTCGGAAAGGCCGTAGATAGCATCCAGACCCTCCGCGAGAGCCTCTGCGGACGCGGTGAGCTTGCCTTTATAGGACGCGACCGTCTCAATGTCGGCCTCCGCCTCGGCAAGAGCCGCCTCCCAATCCGCCTTGGTTGCAAATATGTGCGAAAAATCCCACGTGAATTCGGGGTTCATTTCTTTTCTGGGCTTGGGTTCAAGCATTGTTTTTTTCCTCCGGAATAATGATCTGCCATTATTTTACCACATTCCGCGAGCGATTGCAATACGTTTGCGGCAAAAAGGGAAATCTTTTTGCTTGCGAGCAGAATTGAAAGTCCCTGCGGCGAACGCCGCAGGGACAAGGATCTTACTTATTTTTCGGCATCTTTGAGTTCAACAGGGATAATAGTCTGTATCCAAGCGTTATTGTCCGAACTGCCGGCAGGGCGGAAGCTCAATGAACACGCCGTCGTGCCGTCGTCGAGGACGATCAAGGCTCTTTTTTCGCTCAGTTCGATATCAAGGTCATCCTTTCCGAGAGAAGTGAGTATGATCTCCTTAACCTTCTCGTCGTTAAAACCGTCCGGAAGCTCTTTTCCTTCGAAAAAGCCCACGTCATGCATAATAAACCTCAAAAACTCGCCCTTTTCCGTGAGCCAAATTCCCACTCTGTCCGGAACGGTGTACTCGCCGATCTTTCTGTCAATTGGTCTGAAATAGCTCCAAACGGATGTTATGCTTGTATCGGGGAGCGGAGCCTCAAAGCGAGCAGCTTCCTCAACGCCGACCAGCTCTTTCAGGATCTCCGTGGCCTTTGCCAGAGATTCCTCGGGTGACAATGGGTCATCCTTTTCGCTTACATACCTTTTCTCATATTTGAATGATTCGGCGGTTTCAAACCATGTTAAGTTCCCCAAAGAGTCAATTTCAAAATAATCACCTTCATCTGTTTTGTAGCCATAACACGACTTATGCTCAATCTCTTTCTTTTTCACGTACGTACCCGTGTATTCCTCACCAAAGACCGTGATCGTTACTTCAAGCTGCTCCGGATCGGGAATATCCTCGACCCTCATGGAATGATAGCGGTATTGTTCATCAATTTCTTGAATCAATGCCGTATTGGAACAGCAATCAAAATAACCTGCGTTAAAATATGCGGTAAAAGCTTCGTAGCAGTTGTCAACGGCTTCGGCTTAAACCGTCCCCGCGCTGACGGGGAGCGGCTGAAAACTTCAAAAAACACGAAGATTTTTGCATAAAGGTCTTGACAAAATGCAAACTAAATAGTACAATATATAGTAGATAATTTGGTGAATAATCCCAAAATGTTGGGGTTTTCCTTTTTCAATAAATTTCGTTTCACGGAGTGGAAAATGTCTTACAACAGAAGAACACTTTCTCCCGACTCACCGTACGCAATAGCGGCGGCGCTTCTCTTTTTCGCCGCGGCGGCGATAAGAACCGTCGGCTTCATTCTTTCATACAGCGGCTCTCTGCTCGCGCTTGATTTGGTCATTGAGCTTTGTGTCCCGGCGCTTTGCTGCATCGTGTTCGGCGCGATGCTCCTCTCTCGCAAAAAGAGCCTTATTCCAACGGTCATACCCCTCATAGGCGGCTCCGTATATATCATTTTCCGCGCCTTCGGGCTTGAGCTGAGGAGCGCAGTCGCACTCACCGCACTCTACGCCCTCTTCGGCTTGGTTTACGTTCTCACGGTTACGGGCATTATGGGCACGCGCCGCGTGCTGATGGGCGGATGCGTTCTCGTTGCCGCGCTCTGCATCTTCATGGCCATCAAGGGCGCGAACGCCTTCGGCATTCTCGCCGTCGTTTTGACACTCGCAGGTATTTTCTGCGAATCCATGGGCATGCGCCGCGGCAGACTTTACTGAAGCGAAACTTCATCATGAAGTGATCTCATCCCACCAAGGCTCGCTTTGGTGGGATTTTATTAAAAACGAATGCAGAACACTCCCGAAAGGGCATCTGAATACAGGTTCCGCTGAGGATGAACCATGAAAACTCTTAAAAAACTGCTCTATCCGCACATTGCGCTGATGCTGGTGCTTCTGCCGGTGTCGATCGGCTTGCTGGTTTGGTCGCTCTCGTCGCTCGAAAGCTCCTCACCCGTGGCTGTTGCATCGTACTGTCTCTCGGCGTACACGCTGACCGTTTGGTGTCTGCGCGTACCGAATATCATCACCTTTTTCAAGAACTTCGCAAACACAAACGCCTTCATCGTCCGGTGGCGGAGTGACGTACGCTTCCGCGTGAACCTTTCGCTCTTCGGTTCGATGAGCTGGAACGCCGCCTACGCGATATTCCAGCTCTGGCTCGGAATCTACCACTCCGCGGTGTGGTACTATTCCGCGGCGGCTTACTACTTTTTACTTGCCGGAATGAGGTTTTTCCTCGTCCGCTTCTCAAGCAACAACGAGCCGGGCGAAAAGATGCGCGAGGAGCTTCGCCGCTTTCGCGCCTGCGGCTGGACGCTGCTCATGCTAAACCTTGCCCTCGCCGTCATGATCGCCCTCAACGTTTGGGACGCGCGTGTCGTTCATCACCACGAGATAACTGCCATAGCCATGGCGACGTACACCTTCACCTCCTTCACCGTTGCAATCGTCAACCTTTTCCGCTACCGCAAATACAACAGCCCGATATTCATGGCATCAAAGTCAATAAGCTTTGCCACGGCAAGCGTTTCGATGCTTTCGCTTTCCTCCACGATGCTGAGTGTTTTCGACGAGACACACGACCTCACTCTGCGCCGATTTACCACGGGCTTCCTCGGCGGCGGCGTTTCCCTGCTCTTCATCGGAATGTCCGTTTACATGATAATAAGCAGCACAAAAAAACTGAGAATCGAAGACGGCAAAATCAATTAAAAATGAGAAAACAGCCGAGGCGCACGCCTCGGCTGTTATTTACATATTCAGCTTATTTCTTGGTAACGCCGGTGATGTGGGGGTTAGCGCCGTTGTACCAGTAAAGGAAGCACTCGATGTCAACAACGTCGCCTGCAACGAGTGCGCTGACGGTGGTGTAGACCTCGGTGTCGGTGCCGGTGAGATAGAACTCAACGCAGAAGCTGTAATCCTTTTCGCCCTTGGTGAGGGTTACGTAGATATCGTCGCCGGGGGCATCGTTCTTGAACTTGATCTCCTTAACGGTCATGCCCTTGAAGGTTGCCTTCTGGTTCTGATAATCGATGAGAGTGTCGCTGTCGAGCTTATCGGTGAGGTCCTTGGCCTCGCTTATGTAGGTAACGCCGTCGTTGACGAACTCGAAGGTTGCGCCCTCTGCAAGCTCAACCTCGCCTGACCACTCGGCCTTTACACCGGTAACCTTGATCTTGGTGCCTGGAACGAGCTTAGCGGCATCTTCCTCGGAGCACGTGAGGTTGTAAAGGAAGTATGCACCGTCGGGATCTGCTGCGTAAACGGTGATCTTGTTGTCCCACCAGGACTGATGTGCCTGAACGTAGCACTCGATAACAACATCGGAGTCAAGTGCTGCTGCCTTGTACTCGGCGTAGGTCATAACGCCATCGGACTTCTCGGCAGGATCCTTGAGTGCGGCTTCGGTAGTGTTGTCGGAGCTGACATTCGGCTCTGCAGTGGTCTCGGCAGGGTCGCCCGTGCAGGCAACGACGGAAAGCGCCATTGCAAGCAGCAAAAGTACGGAAATTAGCTTTTTCATTTTCTTTCTCCTTAAATTTGAAAAATATTAGTAAAGCAAATACTTATTTTATTATACATCATTTCTTCCGAAAAGTCAATAGCAAATGATCAATTCTTTGCTTTTTTTAGTTTTTTGACGATAACTATTCCCAAAAGCGTCAAATCGGTGACGACGATCGTGCCTATGAGCAACTTGGAAACGAGGGGAAGCTCGCCCAACTCGCGCGGCGCACCGGAGTTTTGGGAGGAGCTGATGTCGTCCAGCTTATAGAGCTTCTGCATGCGCACGTAGAGGTCCGTTATGTATTCCCCGTCAACCACAATGTTTCGTCTTGCCGCCTTGGTAACCTCCTCGATCATTTGCCCTGCGGCGTTGCGCAGGAAGGTGGAGCCGTTGAAGACGGGCGTAACGAAAGTGTTTTCGGTGTTCTCAATAAGAAGCTTTGAGGCGGCGATCTTGATATCGTAATAAAGCTCGTCGTCCTCGCCGGCACGCGAAAGGTAATCGAGGTATTCGGGCGCGGTCTGCGCCTTGGTCGTTACGGGAACGTAGCCCTCGGTCTGCGCGTAGGGGATCTGGACGCTGTTGGTAGTGAGGAACTGCGCAAAGAGCCACGAAGCGAGGACCACGTCGCTCTCCTCCTTGTTGAACACGCAAACGGACGGGCCTTGCGAGATCATTTTCGGGTTTCCCGGGTCGAACTGCGGAACTGTCATGACCGCCATCTCAAAATCGACCAGCTCGTCCTTCGGGACGTCAATGAGGGGGGCGTTGCTTCCCATCCAGCTCGCGCCCGCCGTGGAATCAACGGCAAAAATGCATTGACCGCGGTTGATGTAGTTGCCGGGGTAGGATGAGATCTTGAAGGTGGAGAAAAGCTTCTTTTGTGCGTCCTCGTTGATCTCATAAAGAAGCTCCGCGGTGGTGTCATTGAAGATCTTTATCTCGCCCGACGCCGTGGAATATGGCGCGTCCAGCTGTGCGAGCATCTGTATCATCATATTGTCCGTGGATTTGTAGATGAAGGGGATCATGACCTTTTGGCCGTTGATCTTGAAGGTCTCGCCGTCCGCCTCCTTTGCCATTGCCGCTTCGCTGACCTCGCGGATGAAATCCCAGGTCAGGGTCTGCGGCAGGGTGTAGCCGAGGGCTTCGACGTAGGTTTTATTGACGTAGCACGCCTCCGTCGAGCGCATGAAGGGCAGGGCGTAGAGCCGCTCGCCGATGTGGCATTCGGAATAATACTGAGGTATTATCTCGTCCTTTGTGGGGCCGTCGAATTTCAGCTCGCTGCCGCCGAGGCCGTAGCGCGGATCGGACGCAAGCTCGTCGAGGGGAGCAACGATATTGTTTCCCTCAAGATATGTTGCAATATGGTCGGGGTAGGTGACGGTGACGTTCGGGGTAGTTCCCGTCGGAATATTCGTGATAACGTCCTGATAAATGCGTCCGTAATCCGCATAAACGACCAGCTTTATCTTGATATTCGGGTAAAGAGCCTCAAAATCCGCTATTGCTTGGCGGTAGATGCCCGTTTGCGTGGCATTGTTGTCGCTCTTTGCCCAAAAGGTCAGCTCGTAGGTCTTATTGGGGTCAAGTCCGTCGGGCACGACGAAATCAACGGTCTCGCCGCGATTGCCGTGGCAGGAGCAGAGCGAAAGGAGCGCGGCAAGGACGAGCGCAAATGCGAAAAATTTCTTCATCCCTTGGTACCTCCTCTTGCTACGCCTGCCATTATCTTATTGCGGAAGATCACGAAAAGAACGACGAGGGGCAGGGATATGGCAACCACAGCCGCCATCATCGCCGGGACGTTTTCGCGGCCGAAGCCGTTCTCGCGAAGCTCCTGGATGCCGTTTGAAACGAGGTAGTACGCGCTGTCGTCCGTGATAAGGCGCGGCCAAACGTATGAATTCCAGCACTCGATGACCTTGAGTATCGTCACCGTGACTATCGTGGGTCGGCATATGGGAACCATGACTTTCGTCATATAACAAAAATCTGTTGTTCCGTCCACCTTTGCGGCAAGATAAAGCTCGTCGGGAATGCTTTGGAAGTTTTCCTTAATTAAATAGATGTAGAAAACGGATGTGACCGAGGGCAGTATGAGTCCCGCGAAGGTGTTGCGCAGGTCAAGCTCGGTTATGGTGACAAAATTCGTAATGACCACAAGCTCCGAAGGTATCATCATAAGCGAGAGAAAGAGCGTAAAGAGCAAGCTTTTACCCCGGAACTCAAGGCGCGCGAAGGCGAATGCCGCCGGAATGATGACGGCGAGCATCAGCGCGGTGGTTGCAACGGTGAAAATGAGGGTATTTGAGAGGTAGCGTGCGAGGTTGACCTCTGTAAACGCCTTTACGTAGTTATCAAAAGTGGGGGAGAGAACGAAGAATTTCGGCACGATCTCGGCGTTGTAGTCCGAAAAGCTCTTAAAAGAGGTAATGACCATCCAATAAAATGGGAAAAGGACGGCGATCGCCCAGAAAGCAAGCAAGAGGTAGACCAAAGCCTTTGTGATCCCCTGCCCGACATGGGCGCGTTTTTTGATCTTACTGTAATCCGTTGTCATTTTTCACCTCAATAATGAACGTTCTTCTTGCTGACCATGAGGTTTATCGAGGTTACGGTCAGGACGATAACGAAAAGAATGATCGCCGCGGCGGAGGCATACGAGGGATAGCCGCCGCCCTCGCTGTAAAGCATGTCGTAGATGTAGCCGACTATGGTGTTCATCTCGGCAACGTTGAGATCCGTGCCGAAGAGGGCGACCGCGTCGCTGTACGCCTTAAACGCACCGATAAAGCCCGTTATAATAAGGTAGAAAAGCGTTGGCGAGATCATCGGCAGCGTTATTTTGGTGAAGATGCGCCGGCGCGACGTGCCGTCAACACGCGCGGCGTTGTAGTAGTTTTCGTTGACGGAGGCAAGGGAGCTTGTCAGAATGAGGATCTTAAAGGGCATGACTACCCAGACGGTGTAAAGCGAAAGCACGAGCATTTTTGCCCAATAGGGTCCGCCGATGAAATCCACGGGCGAGATGCCGAAAAGCCCGAGGACAACGTTGACAAGCCCGACGCCGTGGTCGGTCGGCTTGAAAAGTACCATGAAAACGAGGCCGACGGCGAGGGTGTTGGTTACGTAGGGCAGGAAATAGACCGTTTGAAAGAGCTTGCGCAGCTTCGTTATCGAGGAGAGCGCGACGGAGATGGCAAGCGAGGCGATTGTCGACAGCGGAACGGTTATAAACACGAGGATGAGGGTGTTTTTCAGTGCCTGCAGGAAGAAGGGATCGCGCAACACATAGCTGTAATTATAGATGCCGATTCCGAAATAGGTCTGCGAAACGGAAGAAAAGCCCTCCTCAAAGGAATAAATGAGAACGTCTATCAGCGGATAGACCATGAAAACGCCCAAAAAGACTATGGCGGGAGCTAAATACAGCCACGCCTTACCCTCATTTTTGAAATAATCGCAAAAGGCCTTAAAAATCGGCTTTTTTGTCTTTTTACCGTTCATTCGGCTGCTTCCTTTCCGAAAAATAAATATACATGGAAATTATATCACTTTTTTTACCGTCTTTCAAGAGATTTTTGAAATTTACTACCGGCTCTCCGTCATTTTTACACCTTTCGACGTTTTACGGTGCGCGATTTTAATCATTTCTTTTCGAAAACTTGCATCCCGAAACAAGATTATTGCGCTCGCCTCATCCGCGCCGTGGCAGAGGCGTGTTTTTACGAACCGTCCGTCGCGCTCCTCCCCGAGGCCACGCCCGGATGTCTGTTTCGCGC
>JBJDZD010000086.1:0-9382 GCA_051867815.1 Eubacteriales bacterium
CTCGCCGAGGGCCTCTTCTATTGCCTTTGCGTTCCAAGTACCGGTGACAGCTGCACTTGCAGTGCCCTCAACGAATGCGTTGGTAAGGATGGCATCGTCGGTAGCAACGAGAAGCGCATCATTCTGAACATAGTTCTGAATGGCTTTCATTACCTTAAGGCCGCCTGCGGTGTCGTAATTGATGCTTACGCCGGTCTCTGCCATAATTTCATTGTATGTTACTTCATACTTAAGCTCGGGATTGGTAAAGAAGAAAGATGAGAGGTACCAGCCGTCATTATTGAGCTTGAAGTGTACCTGCTTGCTTTTTTCTGCCGCCTTTGCGAGCATAGTGTCAAGAGAAGCGAGATCTTCCGCGGAGTGAACTCTCTTGTCGTAATATACGAAATAACAGTTGTCGCCGGTTACGGGGTAAGCCATGAGGTAGTCCTCGCCGTTTATCGTGACAGTAGCCGCGTCGACCGAGCCGGGATCGTTGACTTCCTTGATGTTTTTCTCAATCTCGCCACCGATACGGGCGAGCGCTCCGCCGGAATAAAGTCTGTTTATCTGGTCGGAGGGGAAGCAGTAGATATCGGGGCCGTTCTTAACGTCGTTGAGCACCTTTTCTGCGGTGTTATTCTCTTCCTGAACGCCGAAAAGGAACTTATATTCATTCTGGGGATTTGCAGCGGCGTATGCGTTGCACATTTCCTTGAGCATATCCTGGTCTGCGGCTGCGCCCCAGATGGTCAGTACGTATTTCTGTCCCGTGGTGTTGCCGTTGCCGCTTTCATTACCGGGATCACTCGTATTGTTGCATCCTGCAAATATGGCAAGCGCCATAACAAGAACAAGAGAAAGCGAAAGTACTTTCTTAAAAAGTTTCATGATAATCTCCATGCCGCCACAGGCGGCTCAAATAAATTTTATTAAAATTGCTCGTATTTTCAAATCAAATCAAAATGGGTCGGGACTCATTTTGAGAGCAATTGGGGCGTGAAACAGACGCACTTCGATTTTTGACGTGCTTTATTTTCGCGCTGATCTCATTTTGCCGCATAGCGGCCGAAAAATCGGTTATGTACGAAATGAGGGGGTGGGGCAGAAGCCCACCCCCTTGCGGAATTTATAAAGTTATTATTGATCCACCTTAACGGTTGCCTTGTTCTCTGCGTCGAAGGTAAGAGTGATGGTGTGCTGACCTGCGGAGAGATAGAAGTTGTCGCCGTTATTTGCATCGTCAGAGTACCAATCCTTGATACCGAGCTCGCATCCGAATACTACCTTAACGGCCATAACGCCGGGCTTATTCTGGGATGCAATCCAGCTGTAATCGCCGAGAGCGGTAACGTCGGTGGCGGTGAAGGTAGCGGAGAGGTTAGCATCGAGCTTGGGAGTAACGCCTTCCTTAACTGCGAAGTTAACTGCCTTGTTCTCTGCGTCAACGAAAGTACCTACTACGTAGTACTCGCACTTCTGATACTCAACCTTGTCGCCTTCAACGGTGTACTTGAATGCGTAAGTACCTTCGGTAAGGAATACGTTGTTGCCGTCGGGGCTGTAATACTGGCTGTTAACGGAGTTGAATATCTTAAGAGCCGCGCACTTAACGCCGAGGGGGTTGCTTGCATCGCCTGCAGTCCAGTCCTCGTACATAGCCTCGGTGATGGTGATGAAGCCGGTCCAGGTGGACTTATCGGTGGAGGGAGTGAGAGCGAGATCGTTGTTCTCATATGTAGTGCTCCAACCGTTCATCGTACCGATGAAGTACATCTTATGAGTCTCGGTCATAGGCTCGATTGCCTGAACAAGCTCCCAAGTAAGGAGATTGTATTCTTTAGCTGCGGGGTTGGTAGTGAAGGTGAACTTGTAGATACCGTCTCTGCCTTCTGCGAGCTTGATATTCCAGGACTCGAAGCCCTTGTTGTACTCATCGGAACCCGTGAATACTACGTTGCCTGCGGAATCCTTAACCTGTGCAACCTTCTTGTCGGCTGCGGTATACGTATTATGGTCATAGTCGTTTACACCGTCGCAGTACTCTGCACCCTCAACAAAGCCTATGCCCTGCTGGCCTTCCCAAGCACCGCCGTAGCAGATCTGGAACATATCGCCGGCATACATCTTAATGGTAATGGTGTAAATGTTTGCGGTAGCGTTGTCTTCCTTTGTCATGGTGAGGTTAGCTGCTGCATTTGCATGGTCCCAGTTAGCCTTACCCATATCGCCTGCACCTGCACCGATGAGGTAATATGCATTTTCGTCAGCTGCCCATTCGTTGGACTTGAACTTAGCGAAGATATCGGTATCCTCATTGATGGGCTGATCGAAATCGAAGGGGGTTTCCTTGGACGCCTCAGCGTACCAACCCTGGAATTCGCCTGCTTCGGATTCGGGAGTCCAGGACTCTACCTTAGAGCCTTTCTTGACCTCATCAACTCTGAGTTCCTTGGTACCCTCGTACCAATAAACCTTTACTGTGTCGCCGTCAGCTGCTGCGGTCGTTGTGTCTCCGCCTCCGGTGGTGCATGCTGCGAATGCGGACATGCTCATAACCAAAACGAGAACAAGCGCCAGAACAGAGAGTAACTTTTTCATTTTCTATGTTTCCTCCTGAAAAATGTATTTTTTATCAGACTTTTTCGTCTGCGTACATATTATATAATTTTATTTTTTAATTGTCAATAGTTTTTAGCAATTTTTACAACTTTTTAATAAAAGCTGTATTTATTTAACAAATACATAAACGCTGACGGCGGAAACCGATACTTCACCGGATACAGTCGCGATGGCATCCGCGCCTGCCTCGGTGCCGTTTGCAACCAGCTTATATTCTCCGTCAAGGGTTACGTTTATTGCCGATGCCGTGGGATTAATGACCACGACAGCCTTGCCGCCCATGTGGTCGTCGAAGGTTGCGATGGTTGCTCCACCCGTGAGGTCATTGAACGATATCGCCGTACGGGTGCCGTTTGTGAACAAACCGTAAGCCGCGCGCATTTCGATAAGTCCCTTATAATACTGCATCATAAGATACTCATTCGAGCCGGGAGTGAGAGCTTCCCATTTGATGTTGTTGATCTCATCGCTCGACTTATAGCTGTTGTGGTCGCCGTCCTTCGTTCGCAGCATTTCCTCGCCTGCCTGCATAAAGGGAGTGCCCTGCGAGATCATGAGGATAGCGGCGCCAAGGCGGTTCATCGCCATTTTCTCCTCGACCGTTGAGTTCGGGTTCGTCAGAGCGAGCTTGTCCCAAAGCGTATGGTTATCATGCGCGCTCATGTAATTTATGACCATCGCATCGTTGACGCGCCAGGACCGGCCGGATACCGAGCCGCCCATGATGCCGAATTTGACGGACGGAAGATTGCCTGCTGCAACGCCGTTTATATAACCGCCGACGTTCTCGTTAAATACGCTTCCCTTAAGTCCGTCACGCATGATGTCGTTGAACACCGCAATGCTTCCGACGGCACTGCCCGTCGCAGGGACTTTGCTGATATTGCCTTGGTTTGCCTGAGGAACATTCGTAATGGTCGAGCCCATAGTCCAGCCCTCGCCGTAAATGATGGCTTCGGGATCTACGGTGTGGACGGCAGCCTCAACCTTCTTCATGGTTTCGAGGTCGTGAAGTCCCATAAGGTCAAAGCGAAGACCGTCAAGGTTATATTCCTCCATCCAATAACGGGTGCTTTCAACCATGAACTTACCGAACATATATCGCTCGGATGCCGTGTCGTTTCCGCATCCGGACGCGCTTGAATTTGCTCCGGTGGCGGTGTAACGGTAATAATAATAAGGAACGATTTTGTTAAACGAGCTGTTTGCGTCGTAGGTGTGGTTGTAAACCACATCCATAATGACGCCGATGCCTGCCTCGTGAAGAGCCATTACCATCTGCTTGAATTCGGTGATACGCACCTCGCCCTTCGTCGGGTCGGTGGAATAGCTTCCCTCGGGCACGTTATAGTTCTTCGGGTCGTAGCCCCAGTTGAAGCCCGAAGCGGGGTTCGCCTCATCAACCGTCGCGTAGTCATATACGGGAAGCAGATGAACATGGGTT
This sequence comes from Eubacteriales bacterium, assembly GCA_051867815.1. GTDB lineage: Bacteria > Bacillota > Clostridia > Oscillospirales > CAG-272 > CAG-390. The sequence continues at coordinate 4,046 of JBJDZD010000086.1, forward strand.
ATTCCAAGCTCTTTGAGGTAGTCGATACCGACGGAAACGCCTGCGGCGTTTTTAAGTCCGGTTTCCGTGAAGGCGAGATACTTTCCCTTGTACTGAGAGGAGGCTATTTTGTTTGAAAAGTCGCGGACATGAACTTCCCAAATAACGGCGTCGCCGTAGTTTTCAATGCCCGTGCTGAACGCGCGGTCTGCGCCCCAGCCCGTAGGGTCGGTCTTGTCAAGGTCAACGACCATACTTCTGTTACCGTTGAGGCCTGCCGCCTTCGCGTACGGGTCTGTGGCAATCTGCGTTCCGACGGAGGTTGTGACGGTATAGGTGTAATAGGTGCCGTGGCCGCATTTTTCGGTATGTGACCAGACACCCTTTTCGCCGCGGGTCATTTCAACGTTCTTGATAAGAGATTCACTGTGTCCGTCCGAATAGAGATTGAGAGAAACCTTGGATGCTGTCGGCGCCCATACCTTAAAGGTGGTATTCTCGCCGTTTATGACTGCGCCGAGGTCGTCTCCGTCATAGTGGAAGTTCTCGGCAAAGTACGCGCTGTCGAATATCTTGGTCGGCACGACCGCCTTTTCGCCGTAGCCCTCTATCTCAATTCTGTATTCCTTTGTAATATCTATTTCCTCGTCCAGCGTGATAACGCCGCTTGTTGACTCGCTTCCGAGGCTCGAGATATCGGTTATCGTCATTTTTGTATCGCCCCGATAGACGCTTACCTGCTTGTAGCCCGTCAGCTTGAGAGCCGGGGTTATGCTGTATTGAATTTTGTGAAGGTCGGTTATTCCGGCCAGTGTGAATTTTTTAATCTGCATAAGCGTTTTTCCATCGGTTGATGTGTATTGTGCGCCATCGCCGGGCTTGAGCCAAATGTAGGTGTCCTCGCCTTCGATGACGGCAAATCTGTCCTCCGAGAAATCCTTGGTCGCGCTTCCCCATGAAGATGCGCCGGGGTCGGAGCAATCGCGGCGGACGATGAAGCCCACCTGATCAATGCCCTCCGGCACGTTTATGACGGCCTTTGCGCCGTATTCGCATTCGTGGAAGAGATAGCCGCTTCCCTCCTTGCCGTCCCACCATGCCCAAAGATCGCTCTTTGCTATATCGAGGCTCGGATGTGTCCAATAAAACGTTATCTGATTGTATCCCTCCATGCGTTCAAGGGTATATTCATCCGCAGGGGGGGTCCAGACAGAGCTTGGGCCGTCCGTGGAGGTCGAAGAATCGTCGCCGCTTGTTTCGGTGCCGCCGCTGTTCGGTGTGCAAGCCGTAAGAACAAGTCCAGAAAGCATGGCAATCAAGAGAAAAAGCGAAATCAGCCTTTTTGCATTGCTTTTCATTCTCAAATATCTCCTTTAATCATTTTTGACGCTGTGCGCGCTCGGTATGCGCACAAATCTTGTGGATGAGCTTAGGCGTGTCATATCCGGGTGCCATCCGCCACGTCCAGTTGCCGTCGGGCTTTGAAGGGACGTTCATTCGTCCTTCCTCGCTCGTCAGCTCCAGATAATCCTGCATGCAGACCACGCACAACTCCGCGCGCGAAGTCATGGCAAGGTCGATGCAAGCCGAAGTGGGAGTCTGTCCGTCCTCGCGCTCGCACTCCCGGTCAAACCGACGCAAAGTGTCGTCATCGAGGGCTTCGAACCAGCTCTTGGTGCAGTCCGAATCGTGCGTTGAAATATAAACGATGCAGTTATCCGTCGTGTAGCAACGGGGCAGATACTCGCTGTCGTCGGAGTAAAAGGCGAACTGCAGAACCTTCATTCCCGGGAATGAGGTATATGCAAGCAATTCCCTGACATCGTCCGTTATGAATCCGAGGTCCTCGGCAATTATTCTGCCGTCGGGATATGCTTGCTTTATGCTGTCAAAAAGCTTTTTGCCCGGAGCATCATTCCATTTGCCGTCCTTTGCCGTACTGCACTCGGCAGGGATGGAATAGTAGCTGGCAAAGCCCCTGAAATGGTCTATGCGCAGGAAATCGTAGAGCGAAAAGGCTCTGCCGACGCGGTCGATCCACCAATCGAAATTATCGCATTCCATCTTTTCCCAGTCGTAAATGGGATTTCCCCAGCGCTGGCCGTCCTCGGCATACGCATCGGGCGGACAGCCGGCAACGACCGTGGGATTGTAATCCCCGTCGAGTAAAAACTGCTCCGGCGCGCGCCAAACATCCATGCTGTCGTGCGCGACGTATATGGGCATATCTCCGATAATCAGAATCCCGCGAGAGCGCGCGTATTCATGCAGAGCATCCCACTCGGACATGAACTCGTACTGGATCCATTTCCAGAACTCACACTCGGCGGAAAAATCAGCCGAAAGCGCGCGAGCGGAAGCGACATCCTTGTGGCGAGGCTCCCACGTGGTCCACGCCGCGTAGTTATAATGCACCTTCAACGCCATAAACAGCGCATAGTCGTTAAGCCAGTCGGCATTTTCCTCTTTGAAAGCCGAAAACGCCCCGTCGGGCACGAACCTTGAAAAGGCGAGACGTAAAACGGCATAACGCTCAAAAAAGAGCCTTCCGTAGTCAACGCGACCGCACTCGCAGCTTGCCGCCTTCAGTTCCTGCGCGGTCAACAGACCTTTTTCGCAGAGGATGTCAAGGTCAATGAAATAGGGGTTGCCGGCAACCGAAGCCGGAGACTGATACGGGCTGTCGCCGTACGAGGTGGGGTTGAGGGGCAGAACCTGCCAGCAGGTCTGACCGCATTTGTCAAGGAAATCAACGAAGTCATACGCAGATTTGCCGAAAGAACCGATGCCGTATTGATTAGGCAGGCTGCTTATCGGCAACAATATGCCGCATTTATGTGTAAAACCGAAAGCGTTGTTGTTATTGCTCAATTTCCGTATCTCCTTTTAACTTTGGTACTCATCATTATATCACCAATCCAATGGAATTGTCAACACATTTTTGTTGATTTGTGACAAAAACTTTGCGTTTTTTATCTGCTGCCTGTGAAGTTTATGAAAATATCAAAAATGCATTTCGCAGAGGAATTAAATCAATATGATCATTCGACTGATTTCCATCCGCATACATTGCAATTTGTGTTAATGAAAGCATAAGGACATGTGACTGTGGCAGGTTGATTTAACAATTTGCCACAAAGAAAATGTTAATGTTGTACAAGCTATGGAGCAGAAGATCAGTAACAGGAATGTACGGTAACAGTAAAGGGAAATCTCAAAAACATAGCCCATCCCTTGCTTGAGATGGACTTTGTCTGTGTTCTGAAGTTCAGGAACGCATCCTGATCCTTATTTCTGTAGTGACGACCTCACAAATCCAGCACCTGCAAAGTATTGCCCTCGGACAAACCAATAACGGAACAGCCTTTCTCGGCCGCATACGTAATGTAGTCTGCCACCTCCCGAGTGATCAACTCACCGGGGATAATGATGGGAATACCGGGAGGATAGCACATCACCGCCTCACCGCAGATACGCCCCACACATTCAGTGATCGGCATCCCCACCTTGCGCGCGTAAAACGCCTCGCGCGGTGAAATGACCGGGGTCGGCTCAATGTACTCGTAGCTGAACTTGGAGGGGGTCGAACGGCCATAACACTCCTTTAAGTCGCGGAGCGCGTTCACCAATCGGTCGGCATCTTCATCGGTGTCACCCAGCGTGGGCAGTGCAAGAATGTTGCCGGTGTCACCGAACTCCAACTGAATACCGTAGCGATCACGCAAAAGTGAATAAACCTCAATGCCCGCCAATCCGATGCCCAGTGTGTGAACGGACAATTTGCTGTGATCAAAATCAAAGACCTTGTCGTAGTCAATGATGTCGTCGCCAAACGCATGGTACCCACCGATGGCATTAATGCGATCGCGAGTTTGTTTCGCTCGCGCAAGCGTGGTCGCAAGTCCTGCTCGCCCCTCAGTCGCCAGGTAACGGCGGGCAAGGTCAAGCGAAGCCATGAGCAGATAGGAAGCGCTGGTCGTGCGAGTCAGATTGATAATGTTCCGCACATGCTCCTCCGGTGGATTATCTCCGACAAGCAAAATGGAGCTTTGTGTGAGCGAGCCACCTGTCTTATGCATACTGACAGCCGACATATCCGCGCCGCAATGCATGGCCGCGCGAGGAAAGCCGTCCCCAAAATAGAAATGTGTACCGTGGGCTTCGTCTGCCAATACCAGCATCCTGTATCCATGCGCCAACGCTACGATGGCCTCCATGTCCTAGCAGATACCATAATATGTAGGATTGTTGACCAATACCGCCTTGGCATCAGGATTACGGTCAATGCACGCCTTGACATCCGCAAGAGTCATGCCAAGCGATATACCCACCGTGTCGTGTACATGGGGATTGACGTACACCGGTATCGCGCCCGCCAGAATGATGGCGTAGATAACACTGTAATGCACGTTGCGAGGTAGAATGACCTTGTCCCCGGGTGCGCATGCACTCATGACCATGGCCTGCACCGACGAGGTCGTACCGCCGACCATAAAATGTGCCTGTTTTGCACCGAATGCATCGGCAGCCAATAATTCAGCCTCTCGAATCACCCCGTGCGGCTGGCAGAGGTAGTCGAGCGCCTTACGCGAGTTCTTGTCAAGGGACAGGCACCTCTCCCCAAAATACGCGCGGAGCGGTTCCAGCCTACCTTTATGCCCCGGCACGTCAAACGGGACAAAGGCTTCCACGGCATTGGCGGCCAGCGCGTCGGCTAAGGGGGTGCGATATTGATTCATGACTCGGAATGATCACTTTCTGTATAAAAATTCAACCAAAACTCATACATTTTCTTGGCATCGGCAAAATAGGACTCGTAATCCTTGAGGTCCGTCCAACAATCGTCCGAAAAGCCCTCGCATTGAATGGCGCAAACCCCTACGACGGCGACTACGCCGCGGAAATAACGGCGGAAGGACTGCATGTTTATTGTAAAAAATGCGGTGCCGAGAAAATGACACCCAAAAATTCACTCATCTCCGCGCACGATTTCCTCAATTGCGACAGCTTGGCGCTTGAATAAAAGACCACTGCGCCTCAAAAATCCCCGAGGCGCAGAGTTTTTTTACAAAAAATATAGACAATTGGTCTATTTTGTGGTATAATAATAGCATAATATATACTTCGGGGTGTGGCGCAGCCGGTAGCGCGCGAAGTTTGGAACTTAAATGCCGTCGGTTCAAATCCTCTCATCTCGACCAAAATGCTGATTTGACCGTTATTTTGCGGTCAAATCAGAGAAAAATTTCATATTTGTCACCGGAGGTAGAGCGTCGGAACGCTCGGGGATCGTAAATCCGAAGGGATTTGCAGGCCGCATACCGGATTAGGTGTCGAGTGCGCTCGGTTATTACTTTG
>JBJDZD010000087.1:0-9275 GCA_051867815.1 Eubacteriales bacterium
CCTATCAGGCAATCTCCGGCGCAGGCAAGACCTTTGCCGAGTGGCCCGAGATGATCGACAACGTCATCCCCTACATCGGCGGCGAGGAGCAGAAGAGCGAGCAGGAGCCGCTGAAGATCTGGGGAAAGGTTGAAAACGGCGTCGTAGTTAATGCCGATACCCCCCTCATCACCACTCAGTGCATCCGCGTTCCGGTCACCAACGGCCACACCGCCGCAGTTTTCATGAGCTTTGAGAACAAGCCCTCCAAGGAGGAGATCCTTGCCGCTTGGGCTGAATATAAGGGACTGCCCCAGGAGCTGGAGCTTCCCAATGCTCCGAAGCAGTTCATTACGTATTTCGAGGAAGACAATCGCCCCCAATGCGCGATCGACCGCGAAATATACGGCGGAATGGGTATTACCGTCGGCAGACTTCGCGAGGACACCATGTTCGATTACAAATTTGTCGGACTTTCGCATAACACCCTCCGCGGTGCGGCAGGCGGCTCCGTGCTGAACGCCGAGCTGCTTTACAGATTGGGATATCTCGATTGATGAAGAAGAATAAAACCGTACTCGTCGTGACCTTTTCGCCCGGCGGAGAGTGCCTGAAGCTTGCCGATGCGGCAACCGTCATACTCGACCGTGCCGGATATGCCGTCGATTGCCTTGACATAACCTACCCCGAGGACAGGGAAGCCGCATGCGGGCTTGAGATTCACGTTGACATGATGCTCATGATCGCACCCGTCTACCTGCACCGCCTTGCACCTCCGGTGGAGTACTTTATGCGTCGCGCACAGCTTTTCGTTGAAAAGGCCGCGCTGGTGCTTGCTTACGGCTCGTGCGACGTAGGAAAAGCACCGATAGAGGCGCGAAAGCTCTTTGATGCGGCAGGCGTACCGCTTTACCGCATAATGACCTGCCCGGTAAAGCATGCCCACGGAAAGGCGGCCGAGGTCGAACAGCTACTGCCGAAAAGTCTTGACGCCGTCGGCAAATTCATCCTTTCGACGGCGGCGGACGACGAACACGAGGAGATGCCCATTTCCGACGAGGGCTTTGATATGGTAAGCCGTATTCCGTACGGAGTTGCAAAAAGACTTGCCTACGGCTTTCCCAAGACGACGGGCGCGAAATGTATCTTTTGCGGTGAATGTGCCAAGGTGTGCCCCACGGGTGCGATAACGCTTGACCGATTTAATATAGACACCGATAAATGCATCTGCTGCGGCGAATGTGTCCGCGCGTGCCCGAAAGAGGCAAAGACCATCAAAGTCTACCCATGGACGCGCTCATATATGAGAAAGAACTTCGCCGAGCCTAAAAAGCCACGCGAGATCACTTTGCAGAAATAAAAATCGACCGAGCGCGGCTCGGTCGATTTTCATTTTGCCGCGAATACCGTCTTGCGGGCTGTCCTTTTCGGTGTCGGCGCATGTTTTTGAGCGCCGCGCGGACAAAATTCTTCCAATCACTTGCAATTTCATATATTTTATTGTATAATAAAATAAACTTATACTTCGTGAGGAGTCAAAAATGAAAAAAGCAAGATTTATAACGCATCCGCGGCTTGAGGGCAAGACCCACATCGATCCATGGAGGAATATGAAATTCAACAGCTACGAGCGCGAGCTGGAACCGGGCGAGGGCCTGCTGACCCTGCTACGCGAATTCGCGCCCGAACCGGGACGCGCCGTAGAGAAGATAACCCTGCGCGCAACCGCGCTCGGTATATTCGACGTTTTCATCAACGGCACGCGCGTAGGTCACGAGATCGACGGCATCCCCACCGCGGACGAGTACAAGCCCGGCTGGACGGACTATCGCCGACGCGTGTTTGAATACGAATACGATATCACCTCTCTCTGCGGCGAGCGCAACCGCCTCGTTGCCGAGGTTTCGCCCGGATGGTGGACTGGTCGCATTTCCTTCGGATACTACGGCTTCAAGCCCACCGCCTTTGCCGGTGAGATCGAGATAGAGTACGCGGACGGAGAGAACGAGATAATCGCATCCGGCGAGGATTGGAAGGCGTCGGTCTGCGGTCCCGTTATGTGTGCCGACATCTGGGACGGCGAATATTACGACGCCACCGTGCCCGAGCCTTCGGTCGCTCCCGAGGCTCACGAATGGGTGGACGCGATATATTTTAACGACTGCACCTGCGAGATAGTACCCCTTGTCGGCCCTGCGATCAGACCCCGCCACGAGCTTTTGCTCCGCCCGATCTCCGCAGTCACACACAACGGCACCGTCCATGACGGCTCAGAATACGGTGAGTTGAACGTTATCTCAAAGGCCGTCGGTGATTGGTGCGAACAGACCCGCCTTGAGGCGGGTGAGTCCGTAATTCTCGATATGGGTCAGAATATGGTCGGCAGACCGATACTGATGTTCCGCGCACCTCGCGGCACTAAGGTTCGCGTATATTTTGCCGAAATGCTCAACGACAGCGGCGAGTCATCCCGAGGCAACGACGGCCCGAAGGGCAGTATGTACATCAAAAACTACCGTTCCGCACTGGCGCGTCTCGTTTACGTGGCATCGGGCAACGGAATCGAGACCTATTTCCCGACCCATTCCTTCTTCGGCTTCCGCTATCTTGAGATTCGCGCCGACCGCGATATTGACCTGCTTTCCGTTGCGGGTGAGGTCATCGGCTCGGATTTGTGTGAGACGGGCGAGTTCTCCTGCAGCGACCCAGAGGTAAATAAGCTTTATTCCAACATCGTTTGGGGCATGCGCGGCAACTACTTAAGCGTTCCCACGGACTGTCCTCAGCGCGACGAGCGCCTCGGCTGGACGGGCGACACGCAGATATTTGCAGGTGCTGCAGCCTACATCGGCGACATCCGCAGCTTCATGCACAAGTGGCTCGGTGACGCGCGCGATTCGCAGGTCGGCTTCGACGGCGGATACTGCGACGTCATTCCGCGAGTTTTCGGCGATAAGGCACACAGCGGAAACGCCGCTTGGGGCGATGCCGGACTGGTCGTTCCCAATAAGCTATACGAAATGTACGGCGACACGGACATCATCCGCGAGCATTACGATTCCATGGAATATTACATGCAGTTCCTCGAGCAGTACGGCTTTGAAGGTCCGAATATCGCGTACGGCGACTGGCTCAACTACGATAAGACCGACAACCGCTATATTGCCGTTTCCTATTACGCGTACGACGCGGCGCTTATGAAGAAATTCTCCGAGATCCTCGGCAAGCCCGAGAGAGCGGCGCATTACGCACAGCTGCGCGAGAGCATAGTTTCACATTGGCGGTTAAAGTATATTGAAAACGGCGACTTGACCGTAAAAACGCAAACGGGTTATCTGCTTGCGCTCGCCTTCGACCTCGTCCCGGAGAGCGACCGCGCCGCATATATCGAGAAGCTGAAGAATAAGATCGTGGACAACGATTACACCCTGTCCACCGGCTTCGTCGGCACGGGCATCCTCAATCAGACCCTTGAAAAGCTCGGCCTGCATTCGCTTTGCTATTCGCTCCTGCTTCAAACGCGCGATCCCAGCTGGCTCTACTCCGTCCGTCAAGGTGCAACGACCGTTTGGGAGCGTTGGAATTCCTACACGCTTGAGCGCGGCTTCGGCGACGTCGGCATGAATTCCTTCAATCACTATGCATACGGTGCGGTTGCGGAATGGCTCTATTCCGGCATGTGCGGAATCAAGCCCGACCCCGAGGCTCCCGGCTTTGAGCATTTCTATCTTGCTCCCTCGCCCGATATGAGAACTGAGGAGGAAATACCCGACGGTCAGAAAAAGATCACCTCCGCTCGCGCGGCGTTTGACTCGGTCGCAGGCCGCATCGAGAGCGCGTGGGTAGCGGTCGGTGACCGATTTGAATACAGCTTCGTCATTCCTGAGGAATGCGGCGCGACCGTTTCGCTGATTTCCGAAAAGGACACCCTCAAGGTCAACGGCATTGAGTTCCGTCTTGAGGAACTGAACGGCAGGCGCATCGGCGAACGAATCGTTTTCCCGCTTTCCGAGGGTGCGTATACCGTCGTGATAGGCTGAAAATCGCAAAATTGAGCGTAAATTCATAAAAAATCAAGATAAATTCATAATTTCATCTTGACAACTTGCCAATTTAGTATTATAATATGTATTGTCGCTTTTTATGCCGTGACACGGGAGGTTTTTGATGCTTATTGATCTGTCTGCAATATTGCGCGGTGAGATCCGTGAGCTTCCCATCGAGGGTGAGATCTTTCCCGACGTCGCGCCGTACGGGATCGAATATCTCCCCGGTGCCCATATTTCGGGCGTCATAAGCGGAAGCGCGGGGCTGGTCAGCTTGACCTCGCGCGTCAGCGTTCCCTACCGCGGAGAATGTGCGCGTTGCCTTGACGTGGTCGAGGCGGTGCTTGAATTTGATTTCAACCGCACCATCGTTACGGAGGGCACTATCTCCGACGACGTGCTTGAAGAAAAGGCGGATGAATACCTCGTCGTAAAGCGCGGTATTCTTGAGCCGGACGATGCAATTATTGAGTCGGTGTTCCTTGAGCTACCGTCAAGGCTGCTTTGCTCTCCCGATTGCCGTGGGCTTTGCCCCAAGTGCGGAAAGAAAATGACGAGCGACGAATGCGGTTGCGCTCCGCGCGAGATCGACCCGAGATGGAATCAGCTTCGCAAGCTCCTCGAGGACGACGAATAAAAGCGCAAATACTACGTAAATCTTTTTGTAACAATATAGGAGGTGTAGGTTATGGCAGTACCGAAGAGAAAAACATCCAAAGCTCGCAGAGACAAGAGACGCGCTAACTGGAAGCTTGCTACTCCCGGTCTTGTAAAGTGCCCCAACTGCGAGGCTCTCATCAAGGCTCATCACGTTTGCCCCGAGTGCGGCATGTATGACGGCAAGGAAGTTATCGCTAAGAAGGAAGCATAAGGCTTACCCGAAAAATACCTCAAATTCGGCAAGGCCGAATTTGAGGTATTTTTTTCAAACATCCACAATAACGGAGAATTAATATAATGAAAAAGAAATTTATCAGCCTTACGGCATTGCTGTGTTTGGCGTGCATGATGCTTTCGTCCTGTATTACGGATATGTTTGGTGATATCGGCGTTACACAGCCGCCGGTGACAACGAATAAGCCCGTTACCTCCGGCGACGAGACCACGGAAGAGCCGGCTCCCGTTTACGGCTCCAAGCCGAGCTACGACGGCATCAATCTTGGCGATTTCATCAAGGTTGACTACAAGGGCTTAAAGCTTACGGCGGATTGGCTTCCCCCGGAGGTCACCGATAGGATTCTTGACGCGCATTTGGCAAGCCTTATTGACTATTATTCAAGCAAACTCGACGCCAAGTGCGACGAGCAGGTCTCCAAGGAGGGCGTGGTCGAGGAATGGGACTACGTTGAGATATCCTTCGTCGGCAAAATGAACGGCGAGACCTTCCAGGGCGGTTCATCAACGGAAAATGTCTGGATGATCGTAAACGATCACGACAGCGGCTACATCCCCGGCTTTGCTTCGGGCATCATCGGCGCAAACATCGGCGAGATGAGGGAAGTTCCGGTAACTTTCCCCGATGATTACAGCGCAGCTTTGGCAGGCAAGGATGCGGTATTTGAGATCACGGTTTACAGCAAAAAGACCTACACACTCACCGATGCATTCGTTGAAGAACTCACGAACGGCGACTATAAAACCGTCGCTGATTTCCGCGATTACTACAAGACATATCTTACGGATCTCTTTGAGTCGAATCTTCTTTCGAGCCTCAGCGACCGGATCCTTGAGGAGATAATCAAGAATTCCACGGTTTATTCCTATCCCAACGAGCAGTATCTTTACTATTACAATTCAAACGTCAACTACATGACCCTGCAGGCGGAGAAGCTCGGCATGTCCTATGAGGCGTATATGGAAGCCACCGGTGAGAACGATGCAACTCTTCAGCAGAAGGCAAAGGACTCCGTGCTTGAGGATATGGCTATCGCCTATATTCTCAAGGAGGAGGGTAAGACGGTGACCGATGACGAGTACAACGACGCGCTCGACTATTACGTCAACTATTATAACTCCATGGGCTACCGGTACGACCGCGAATCCGTCGAAAAGCTCTTTGACTACTATTACTATCCCGGATATCTGCGCAACCGGATGAACGTGGAGAAAGCCATTCAAATCGTTTTTGAAGCCGCCCGGATCACAGAGGCAGATAAAACGGAGCAGGAATAACGTTAAAACCTCGGTGCGAGCGGCACCGAGGTTTTTTTGTCAAAAAATGCAATTTAAGAAAATCTTAAGGTGTTTGGGTATTTCATTTTAAATAAAAGTATGGTATAATGTATTAAACGAAAGGATGTGAAACGATGTATAACGTTTTGATATGCGATGATGAAAAGGATATCGTATCGGCCTTGAAGATATATCTTGCGTCCCCCGATCTGCGTTTTTTTGACGCTCACACGGGCAAAGAAGCGGTTGAGATAGTGGAAAGGGAAGAAATACACCTGATATTGCTTGATATAATGATGCCGGTCATGGACGGCATTGCCGCGGCGGTCAAGATTCGCGAAAAGAGCAATGTCCCGATAATTTTTCTCTCAGCCAAAAGTGAGGATAACGACAAGATACTCGGCCTGAATATCGGTGCGGACGATTACATAACCAAGCCCTTCAATCCCGTTGAAGTCTCGGCGCGTGTCCGCTCACAGTTACGGCGCTATTTCACCCTCGGCGGCAGAGAAATGACACCGGAATGTATTTCAATAGGCGGTCTTGAAATCGACGACCGCGAAAAGAAATTCACTCTCGACGGCGAGAATGTTGCGCTCACGCCGAAGGAGTACGAAATACTCAAGCTGTTGATGACAAATCCCGGCAAGGTGTTCTCGCCGAGCGAGATATACTCTCTTATATGGAAGGAAAGCGCAATAGCAGGAGACAATACGGTTGCCGTTCACATCCGTCACTTGCGCGAAAAAATCGAGATCAACCCTGCCGAGCCGCGCTACCTCAAGGTCGTGTGGGGCCAGGGCTATAAGATAGAAAGGGGGAATTGACAGTGGACGAGAAAAAGAAAAGGCGTTGGGCTTACGCGCCGACGCACAGCGCGACAGTCAAGGTCATCGTCTTCATTCTTTGCATCTTGATGCTGTGTGTGGCGGCAGTATCCGCCTTTGGTGCGTTTTTCATGTGGGAGACGGACGTTTACTCCCACAGCGAGGACTACCTGCGCGGAATGATATATGAAAATGTGCTTCCCTGGTACGCAACCGATATTTTACTCTACGTTGCCGACGGTGACCTCGAACGGCTTGAGATTTATCTTGACCAGACCAACATCGGCAGAGTTCAGGTGAGCGGAGGCGGCTATGACATTGACATGTCGCTCAAGCCGACGGATGACCGCTATTTTGCACAAGTGCACATACCGTACAACGATGAGAACGGAACCGCTCAAGAGAGCGTTACCGTTACCATCACTCCGGCGTCGGAGCTTACCATGCCGGACAAAGTATATTGGTCAAATATCCTCGTTCACATCATGTACGCTCTGAAATATTGGATTTATCCCATAGGAATCGGCGGATTGCTCATCGCCGTACTCTGCTTCGTATTTTTGATGTGCGCCGCGGGCAAGCGTTGGGGAGTGGAAGAGGTTACGGCCTCGGAGCTGACGAAGGTACCGTTTGAGATACCCACGTTTCTGACGGCAGTGCTTGCGGTGGGCTGTTTGCTTATCGCTTCTTTGGGTGATGACTCAGGCGGGGAGTTTGTGTTCTTCATCGTTGCCGCGGTAATGTGCGTGGTTTTTGCGGTCGGGTTGCTTTTCTGGCTGATGAGCTTTGCCATCCGCGTAAAGCTCGGAACGCTGTTCAAAAACACGATAATCTACCGCATATTGAGATATATCTTCCTTTCCGTCTGCCATATCCGGCGCAGTACGGTCAAGTTTGTCCGCTCGATACCTCTGGTCTGGAAAACGGTGCTCATCGTAGGACTTTTGATTTTTGCGGAGCTTGTAGCCATGGTCCTGCTGCTCCCGTACTACACCTTTGTCTTTATCCTGCTATGGATAGTGAGCCGCATAGTCCTTGCGGTGGCAGTCATTTGTGTCAGCAGAATGCTCAAGGATCTGCAAAAGTGCGGAGAGGCGATAGCGTCGGGCGACTTTGAGAAAAAGATCGACACGAGAGATCTCATTTTTGATTTCAAGCGGCACGGCGAGGACCTCAATCGCATAAGCGAGGGCATAAACAACGCGGTGGAGGAGCGTCTTAAGAGCGAGCGGATGAAAACGGAGCTTATTACGAACGTTTCCCACGACATTAAAACGCCCCTGACGTCAATCATCAATTATTCCGACCTGATATGCCGCGAGGAATGTGACAACGAGAATATCAAGGAATACGCCGCGGTGCTTCACAATCAATCCGAGCGCATGAAGCGCCTTATTGACGACCTCGTTGAGGTCTCCAAGGCGTCAAGCGGCAATCTCGACGTTCTGCTTGCCGAGTGCGATGCCAAGGTTTTGGTTTCGCAGGCGGTGGGTGAGTATTCACAGCGCCTTTCCGAGGCAGGGCTGGAGCTTGTATGCATTTTGCCCGAAAACGAATTGAAGATCATGGCGGACGGCAGGCGCATGTGGCGAGTTTTCGACAATCTGATGAACAATGCGCGAAAATACGCGCTCCCAGGCACGCGAGTTTATCTGAACCTTGAGGATATCGGCGGCAAGGCGGTATTCAGCTTCAAAAACGTTTCGCGCGAGCCGCTAACGGTCAATGCGGACGAGCTTAGCGAGCGCTTCGTGCGCGGCGACGCGTCGCGAAACACCGAGGGCAACGGCCTCGGCCTCTCGATCGCCAAGAGCTTGACCGAGCTGCAGGGCGGAAAATTCGAAATAAAAATCGATGGCGATCTGTTTAAGGTGATTTTAAAATTTGAGAAAGTGAAGTAAGGACAATGAATATTATTGAAAAGATAGTAACGGCAGTTGCAATACCCATGACCGCACCGAAGGCGTACGGCACCTTCCACATTCTTCTGATGATCTTCGGGCTGACGATCGCGATAGGCCTTGCGTGGCTTTTTCGCAATTTTGACGATAAAAAGAACAAGATCTTGCTTCTGACCGTTTCGGGCGTTCTTATCGCAAGCGAGATATTCAAGCAGTTTTTCTGCACTTATGCATTATTCGACGGCGTATATCATTTCCACGAATTGCCGTTTCACATGTGCAGTGTCCCCATGTATATTTGCCCCATTGCGGTTTTCTGCAAAAACGAGAGGGTACGCCGCGCGATTTAC
>JBJDZD010000088.1:0-9215 GCA_051867815.1 Eubacteriales bacterium
GGTTATACATCTTTTTATAGATGCTGTAAACGGTCTTTATTCGACCCTCAAGACGGTAGTCGATATCGTACTCTTTGAGCTTTTCCGAAACGAGAGCGCGTATATTGTCGATAAAATCCTGATTTTGGCCGTATTTGCGCTCAATATCGCTCTTTACCTCCTCATATCCGATGGGGTCAAGATAATACAATCCGAGGTTCTCAAGCTCTTGCTTGACGCGCTGCATACCGAGGCGGTGCGCAAGAGGCGCATATACCTGCATGGTTTCAAGTGCCGTGATCCTTTGCTTCTTTTCCGGCTTCGCGCTGAGCGTACGCATATTGTGAAGCCTATCGCAGAGCTTAATGAAGATGACTCTGATATCTCGCGACATGGCAAGAAGCATCTTACGCAGGTTTTCGATATGAGCCTCTTCCTTGTCCTCAATTTCAAGCGTGACCATCTTCGTAAGGCCGTCAACTATCTCGGCAACGGCCGGGCCGAAGAGCTTTTCAATCTCCGCAAGATTGGTTTTCTCGGCGCAGTCCTCAACGGTGTCGTGAAGAAGCGCGGCACATATTGAATCGCTGTCAAGCTCAAGCCCCGCAACAATCTCGGCAACGGCAAGAGGATGTGAAATATAAGGTTCTCCGCTTGCTCTGAACTGACCCTCGTGGAGGTCTGCCGCATAGCTGTATGCGCGCTTTATCTTTTCTATATTGTAATTCTTACCGGTACCGGCAAGGATTCCGAGCAATCGGTCTATGCCCGTACCGAGTTGGATAATGTCATTTCTGTTATCCATGAGTAAAACTCCTGAAATTAGTCTGTAATTTGTTTGCGCAATCTGCCCAGCAACCGGGAATTGTCCAGCTCTACCTTAGTGGCACTTCCGCGCGAAATAACGCATATATCCTCCGGCAGTTGCCATCTGTCTCCGTTTTTGTCGGAAACAAGGGGAATATACTCCACCTTGAATATGTCAAGCTCGTTGAAAATTTCGAGAATAAGGCGATATTTGACGAAGCTCGGTACGTCCTCGGGCTGGAGCAATTCTGAAAACAGCTTTATCGCCGTGGTATCGGAAACGCTGAAGCGTTGTTCCTTGATGTAGTTGTCCAGAAGGCGATACATGGCAACGAAATCACGCCTTGACGGCAGAATGTTTTCCGATGCGGAAAACGCCGCACCGTCCAAAATCGAAAACAGCTTATTCCTCTCCTCAATGCGTGCGGTATAGACCGAGTCAGCATAGCGCATATCGGTCAGTATCAACTGAACCTCCGTGTTACCGTTAAAATGATTGATTCCGATGGTAAACATAAGATCTACGAGATCACCGAATTTATATGTATTCTGCGATTCGGCAACTCCGAAATAAAGCCCGGTAAATCTCGAGCCTTGCTTTTCAAAGGTAAATTTGATATGCTTACCTGCACCGATGCCGCGAACGGACGTTATGACGACATCCGTCATAATAAAACTCGGTGTCGGATTTTGGGGTCCGCACGGCTCAACGAGAAGGGCTATCTCTTTGGCAAAATCAAGATTGACCTCACAAGCTTCAAGTACCCTGTCAGCTTCGAGGATCTGCACTCGCTCGATTTTATCAAGTATCGGGCGCGCGTATTCGTTAATTCGCTTTCGAAAACACTCAAGATTGCCCCTTCTCAAAGCAAGACCTGCTGCAAGCTCGTGACCACCGTACTTTTCAAGAAGCTCCGAGCATTCAGACAATGCAGCTACAAGATTAAAGCCGCTGACGCTTCGGCCGGAGCCTTTTCCAAGGTCTACGGGAGATTCATCACAACCGAGAGGAACGCTTCCCTGAAAAGTTATGAGGATCGAGGGCATGCCGTAGCGTTCGGTAATTCTCGATGCGACAATACCGATGACGCCCTGCTGCCAATCATCGTCCGCAAGCACAATAACTCCGCCGTTTTTAATATGCAAGCTCCATTCTTCCTCGATCTTCTCAAGAGCCGCATCAACTATTTTGTTTTCTTCGCTTTGACGAAGACGATTCATCTCGCACAGCTCTTCGGCAATGATTTTTGCATTTTCTTCATTTTCGGCAAGCAAAAGTTCCACCGCCACGGCGGCGTTTCCCATCCTGCCCGCTGCGTTAATGCGAGGAGCAAGTGTAAAGCCGATAAAAGTAGTTGTAATATCCCTCTTTTGCTGAGAATACGTCGTCTTGTTTGACGATGCCTCGATAAGTGCTGCGATTCCGAGCCGCGGACGAACCTCAATTATCTTAAGACCCATGGATACCAAGGTTCTGTTCTCATCTATTATCGGCATAACGTCGGCAACCGTTCCGATGGCAACTAAGTCGCCGTATTCAAGCAGTAAGCTTCTTAGTGCTTCAAATTCAGCCTTTCCCGTTTCGGGACATCTAGCCAGCTCAATGGCCGAAATCAGCTTGAAAGCAACGCCGACACCTGCAAGCTCCTTAAAGGGATAGTCGCAATCCGCCCTATGGGGATTAATTACCGCTATTGCATCCGGAATTTCCGCGCGGCACTCGTGGTGGTCGGTCACGATAACGTCTATACCGAGCGACCTTGCGTACTCAACCTCATCTATTGCGGTTATACCCGTATCAACGGTGATTATCATGGTAACGCCGCGAGCCTTGAGCTTCTTGATAGCCGCGCGATTAACACCGTAGCCTTCGTCATTTCTGCTCGGAATATAATAGCCGACCTTAAGTCCGAGTGAAGTCAGATACAAATAGAGCATTGAGACGGATGTGACGCCGTCTACGTCATAGTCGCCGTAAATGGCAATGACGTCATCCTTATTTTTTATTGATACTAAAATTCTCTCAACGGCTTTATCCATATCTTTGAGCAATCTCGGGTCACGTTGCTCGCAAATATCCCGGTTTATATAATTATGCACACCGTCAGGCGTGTTACCTGAACGATCGCAGATAAGCTCGGCCGTCGCACGGGAAATCCTGTACTTTTCCATGGTCGCGGCGACCAAAGTCTCGGAATAATCAGTTTGCTTGACAGCCCACTGTTTTTTAACTTCTTTACCTTGCATTATAATTCCCTTCCGGGTAATTTATCAATCCTTATTAATCACCGCAACGACGAGATAATCGCATCTTGCTTTTGATTGAAAATACGAATAAAGCGCTGCTGCTATCATCATGATAATAAGCACTATCAAAGATAAACGCGCTTGCAATCCGGCATCGGCCTTAAGCCGAGAAAGTACAATGTTTACGACAGCGTAGCATACGAATGGAATTATGAAGGCAATCACCGACAATAAAACGTTTGAAATACCGGATTTTGAATATTCAACAATATCGCCGACGCATGCTCCGATACCATTGCGGGCAATAAATCTTGCAGGAGCCGTGTCACGCTTATGGGGGCATGCATCGCATGCGTCCGAGCGGACATTTTTTGAACAGGAATCGCAAACCGATTCCTCATATACTTCAACGGTTGCCTTTGAGCCGTCGATTGCAATTATCTTTCCTTGCTTTGTCATTGGTTCTCCTTTACGGGGCAAATCTCTTAATTATTGCAAGTGCGGTCCTGATGCCGTCTACAGCCGCACTTGTGATTCCGCCGGCATAGCCTGCTCCCTCGCCGCAGGGATAAATTGAGGTGTGGCCGAGCGCAACTCCGTTTTCGCCCCTTAGAATACGTATGGGGGCCGAGGTACGGCTTTCTACAGCGGTCATAACCGCGTCAGGCGAGTCAAATCCACGCAGTTTCTTACCGAACGACACAAACCCACGGCGCAACTCGTCATTTATTGGCTTCGGGAAAACAGAGGAAATATCGGCAACACGGCTAAGCCCACGCGTATATGTCGGAAGTATCTTTGTAGGCATTCGCATTGACTTACCGGTCTCCGATAAATAATCGCCGAGGGTTTCTATCGGTGCGGCAAAATTGCCGCCGCCAAGCGCAAAAGCACGCATTTCAAGCCCGCGCTGAAATTCAATCGCGCCCATTGGTGTGTTGTCGTAATCCGTCGGCAATACACTGACAGCAACGGCGGAATTGGAATTTACCCCGTCCCTCGCATGATAACTCATGCCGTTGACGACAAGTCCTCCCTCCTCCGACGAGGCTGCGATAACCTGACCTCCCGGGCACATGCAGAAGGTATATACTCCTCTGCCGCTCTTGGTATCAGAAAGGGCGTACTCGGCCGCACCGAGAAGCGGATCGCCTGTATGGTCTCCGTAAAGAGCGTAGTCGATATCCGAGCGAAGATGCTCTATTCTGACGCCGACGGAAAAAGGCTTTGCAATAAGCGAGTACCCGTTATCGTTGAGGTACTTGTAGGTGTCGCGCGCGCTGTGTCCTATCGCCAAAACGACACAGCTTCCATGCATGTCACCCATGCCGGTTTTGGCGACTACGGTGCTGTCACAGTTTTCAACGATTCCATCCAATCTGCAATTATAGATGACGTTGCCACCGAACTGTTCAATACGGTCAAGAACGGAAGATACGATACCTCGCAGAAGATCGGTTCCGACATGAGGTTTGGCCTTGTAAATAATATCTCCGGGCGCACCGAACTCGCAAAGCCTTGAAAACACGTAGCCGCAAAGAGGGTCGCTGATTCTCGTTACAAGCTTACCGTCAGAAAAAGTGCCGGCACCGCCTGCCCCGAACATGACGTTGCACTCGGTATTGAGTTCACCTCCGCCGAAAAAGGCGTTTACTTCACAAACGCGTTTCTCAATACAGCTTCCTCGCTCAATCAGCACCGGACGATAGCCGTTTTCGGCAAGCATGAGAGCGCAGAACATTCCTGCAGGTCCGCTTCCGACCACTATGGGCCTTGCTTCGCACTTTTCCGTTCCGTATTCATATTCTATTTCCTTATGAGGGCAGATTCGGAAGCCCTCGTGTTCGAGGGCTTCCTTATCAGCTGAAAAATATTCTTCCGACTGCAACAGAACCGTGTAAACGAACCTGATATCATCCCTTCGTCTGGCATCGACGGAGCGCCTGTAAACGGAGCAGGAAACATCCGGCATTTTGCCCTTGAGGGCTCTTTTAAGCTTTTGCTTGGCAATTGTAATAGCCTCACCGCTGTCGGCCGTGTACGGAAGTGATATAGTCTCCGAGAGAAGTCTGTTACATTCGATTTTCTGTCTGTTCATGGCTTCGGTTACGCGCCGATCCGACCGGTGGTGGTCGTTGTAATGTCCTCTTGAGCGGTAGCGTCCGCCTCTGCCGCACGTTCAGTTGTTTCGACAACTCGAACCGCAGTTATTTTTACGGTTTCGGGAGCATTCACGACCTCAATTCCGCCGGGAAGTTCTATCTCCGAGAAGTTCAGCTCCATATCGGTAACGTCCGGAGCGGCAAACGTATAGGCGGTTATCGCATTGATTGAATTCAAAACCTTGGGGTCGCCCTTTATCGTAATCGCACCGGGCAAAATTCGGATGGAATATTCGGAAGGATCGATGTCAACGGAAAAACCGCAAACCAGCGGGACGGTCTTTTCCATGGTAACCGGCACGGTCACCTTGACCGTTTTATTGTCCATCGACAACAGAGCTGTGTCGATAGGGTTGCCTGTCTTATCTACAAGAACGATTTCCGTTCTGACCACGGTGCTTGTGAGCACCGTTCCGAGATTGATATATGCTTTGGCGGATTTAATTCTGTTGAGAATGTCGGAGGGTCCCGTTACGGTAACGTTTTGAACGTCGACCGTTGGAATTCCCATTTCATAAATGTTTTCTATACTGTACTCGGTAATATCAACCTCAATAGGCATTATGCGCTCAATGGTTTCATCAACCGAAACCGTGACACTTTCCGGATATCTCGAAACGAGAGAAACCGTGGAAGGAAGATTTACCGAAACGCTCAGATCATGCTTTCCGACCTCGGTGATCTTGCTGATATCAATATACGCAGAGAAATCCTTCTCCGAAAGCTTTGCTATGTCACTTCGCAAGCCCTTTACCGTTACGCTGACCTTGCTCTCCTCCAGATTCACAAGCGACATATTGGTAGCTTCCTGAAGCTCCTCCATGCCCTCAACGTTGATGTCGATGAGGTTGAAGGTCTTTTCCGTATCCTGTGTTGTTACATTAACAACGTAAATCCAGATTCCGAGAGCAACGAGAAAACAAATGATGCGTGAAAAGAACCAACGCTTCGGAATGCGGACTTTTTCGTTTTGTGTGTTATCGTAGACGTCTTGATTATTCTGCATCGTCGTTTTCTCCTTTCTCTTGGATCTTGTTGTTTTTCTTTTTGCGTCTGGCGGCACCAAGCTCGTTCAATACTCTCTTAGGCGTGTCATCGGGAAGAAGGTATTTAAGAATCTCGGATTTAAGCGTTGCGCGGTTGAATCCGCGCTCAAGCTCACCGTTGCAGGCAATTGATATTGTTCCGGTTTCCTCGGAAATAACGATAACTACGGCATCGCTGACCTCCGAAAGGCCGAGAGCGGCACGGTGACGAGTTCCGAGGTCTTTGTTAACGTCGGCATTGGAAAGCGGCAAATAGCAACCTGCGGCATAAATACGGCGGTCGCGGATAATCATAGAGCCGTCATGCATGGGCGCCTTATTAAAAAATATGTTTCTGATAAGCAACGAGGACATTTCCGCGTTCAGGATTACGCCGTGAGAAAGATGCTCGCCGAGCTTTGTTGATCTTTCAATGGCAATAAGTGCGCCGGTTTTGGTTTTTGCAAGAGCCTCCGATGCTTCTGCAAGTATCTCAGCCGTTTCGGTTATTGCTTTCGCGTCGCCCTCCGAAATACTGCGAAAACCCTTTATGTTCGTTGAGCCGAATCGTTCGAGAGCCGCGCGAAGGTCTGATTGGAATATTACTATCAGCGCAATCATACCTACCTGGAAGAAGTTTTCAAGTATGAAATTCAGCGCACGCATATTAAAAATTACGCTGAGAAGCAAAACCGCAATAACGATAAGTACACCGCGCGCCAAACGCACCGCACGACGCTGGCGGATAAATTTATAAACATAAAAAAGTATTACCGAAAGAATAATTATGTCAAGGAGATCGACAAACTTCATTTCCTTGATAATATCTATCACATAGCGATTAAAATAATCGAAAAAAGTTCTCAAGTGCTCAAGAATCTGTTGCCACATGACGTGCTCCCTTGAAAAGATTATATATTATATTTTATCACATATATAAAAATATTTCAATAGTAAATTAAAGAAAAAAGTTGCTTTAAACAATATTTTATCAATTTTTCATATTAACAAAAAATTCATTGCATAAAAAATTCAATTGTGATATAATGAATTAGAAATAACAGGAAGGAGCAGGTCATGATATTTTCAGTTGACATTCCAGTAAAAATCATTTCAGGACGAGGTTGCATCCTCAACAATCAACATGAATTGATTCAAGGCAAACGAGCTTTTATCGTTACAGGCAAAGCGGGGGCGAAATCCAGCGGAGCACTGAACGATGTTCTCAAAATCTTATGTGATAATTCAATAAATGCGGAAATATTCTCGGGAGCTTCCGAAAATCCGCCGCTTGAGATTGCTTACCAAGCCGGCAAGCTGGCAATCAAGAACGAGGCGGATTTCATCATAGGTATCGGCGGAGGCTCGGCAATGGATGCCGCAAAGGCAGTAGCCGCATTTGCCGCAAATCCCGAAATTGCACAGGAAGATATTTTCAATTCGAAAAATTTGAAAAACGGTGCGCTTCCGATAGTCCTCGTACCGACCACAGCAGGAACCGGAAGCGAGGCAAACCCTTATTCCGTCCTTTCCTTGCCGGACGGCGAGCGTAAGAAAACTTACTCATCGCGCTTTGCCTGGGCAAAGGTTGCTTTCCTCGACCCGGCTTACACGGAGTCGCTGGCTTATTCCGCAACCGTCAGCACCGCGCTCGATGCGTTTGCTCACGCTCTTGAGTCCTACCTCTCACCCAAATCCAACGCACTTTCCGCGATGCTTGCGGAATATGCGGCAAAAAATATATGGGAAGTACTTACACAAATGCCCGATGAGTTCACCGCCGAGCACAGAGACATGCTCTGCTATGCTTCATGTGCCGCAGGTGCCGCCATCAGTATAACAGGCACGGGCTTTCCCCATCCTCTCGGCTACAGCCTTACGATGCTTTCCGGCGTTCCGCACGGTCGCGCATGCGCGGTTTTCCACGGCGACTATATTGAATACAACATGCGGACACCTGAGGGTGAAAAACGCCTCAACGCACTTGCGTCCGCGCTCTCAACGACTCCGAGACTTATGCAGGAGTTTCTTCCCGGACTTGCCGATGTTCATATTACTTTGACCGATGAAGAAATCAAAAAATACGTTGATCTCATTAAAGGCGCCAAAAATTACGCAAACAGCCCGTACGTTTTGAATGAAGACGAAATGCTTGATATCTACAGAAAGCATTTTACTCGGAAAAGAGGTAAATAATGCTTGAACAGTTGAAAAACGATGTATACCGTGCCAACATGATGTTGGTCGAAAAAGGTCTTGTTATCAACACTTGGGGTAATGTCAGCGGTATAGACAGAGAAAGCGGACTTGTCGTTATCAAGCCCTCAGGGGTAGAATATTCCGACCTTTCACCCGACATTCTCCCCGTTGTTGACCTTGATGGCAATGTAGTTGAAGGAAATCTGAAGCCCTCCTCCGATACGGATACGCATCTGGAGCTTTACCGCAATTTTCCGGAGATCGGCGGGATCACTCATACCCATTCGATTTACGCCACTTCCTTTGCTCAATCGGGCCGGGGCATCACGGCTTACGGAACCACACATGCGGATTATTTTCCCGGTATCATCCCCTGCTCACGCCGAATGACCGCCGACGAGATTGCCGCAAAATATGAGCTGAACACGGGAAAAGTCATTGTTGAAACGATCGGGAGCATGGGTGCTGACCGTATCCACGCATGCCTGGTATATTCCCACGGGCCGTTTACTTGGGGCAAGGATGCAATTTCCTCGGTTGATGCTTCAGTAGTCCTTGAGGTCGTCGCGCAGATGGCTTTTAACACCGAACTTCTCATGAGCGCAGTTAAAACCGAAAGCTGCCCCATGATGCAGGAGGAGCTTCTTATGAAGCATTTCAACCGCAAGCACGGTCCGGGTGCTACTTACGGACAAAACAACAATTAGTTCTACCAATAAAAAAGCGAGCCGGGCAGGCTCGCTCAGATTACTGACAAAGTCTATCTCTCAAGCGAGAGATAGGCTTTGTTTTTTGT
>JBJDZD010000089.1:0-8941 GCA_051867815.1 Eubacteriales bacterium
ATCCGCAACCTTTTGAAAAAGGTTGACGAAAACTTTCGGCATTTGGTTTGTGCGTTAGTCGGGGCGACCGCGCATTATTTACCCTTTACAAATCGACGTTTATATGATATAATATTATCACTTGATCCCGGAGGTTTTACAATGAAAAAGCGCATCCTCGCCCTTATTGTGGCATTTTTGATAATATTCACGGTATCCTGCGAAACCCAACCACCCGAGGCCACCGTCTGCACGGAGCATTCGGACGCGGATTCCAACGGCTATTGCGATCTTTGCGGGATCTCTGTCACCGTTATCATCGATTTCTATGCGCTCAACGACCTGCACGGCAAGCTCCTCGACGGTGACGGTCAGCCCGGAGTTGACAACCTCACCTCGTACCTCAAAACCATCCGCGAATACAATCCCAACACCGTTATTCTCTCATCGGGCGACATGTGGCAAGGCTCAAGCGAATCCAACCTCACCTACGGCCTGATGATGACTGATTGGATGAACTGCCTCGGCTTCGCTTCCATGACGCTGGGCAATCACGAATTCGATTGGGGAGAGGAGCGCATACGCGAAAATCTCGAGCTTGCGGAATTCCCCTTCCTCGCAATAAACATCTACGACCGCGATACGGACAAGCCCGTCGATTATTGCCAACCCTCAGTCACCGTCAACTGCGGCGAGGCGACAGTCGGCATCATCGGCGCTATCGGCGACTGCTATTCCTCAATTTCAGGCGACAAATCCGGCGGCTTCTATTTCAAAACCGGCGCACAGCTTACCTCCCTCATAAAGGCCGAATCCGAACGCCTTCGCGCCGAGGGGGCGGACTTCATCGTGCTCTCCGTCCACGACGGCATGGACGCCTACGACATTTCTCTCTCCGATGGTAGCGTTGACCTCGTTTTTGAGGGTCACACTCACAGATACTACGTTCGCGAGGACGTTGGCGGCGTCAATCACCTGCAAGGCGGCGGCGACAACGACGGCATCAGCCACGCCACTGCAGTCGTCAACTTTGCCGGCGGCGAGAGCCGGTTCACCGAGGCTGAGTACCTTTCCTCTACCGTCTACAAAACCTCCCCATCCGACCCCGTGATTAACGAGCTTTTGACAAAATACGAGGACACGATAGCCAAGGCAGGCGAAGTCCTCGGCACCAATGCCGTGATGCGCAACGGCGACTGGCTGCGCTCGCTCGTTGCAAGGCTTTATTTTGAGGAAGGCTTCAAGGCATGGGGCGCGCAATACGGCATCGTCCTCGGCGGCGGCTTCCTTTCAGTCCGCTCGCCCTACAATCTCGCCGCCGGCGAGGTCAGGTACTCCGACCTGCAATCGATCTTTCCATTTGACAACCGCATCGACCTTTGCGCAGTCAAGGGAAGCGACCTGAGGCGTAATTTCCTTGAAACGACCAACTCAAACTATTTTATCTATTGCGGTGACTACGGCAATTCCGTGCGCTATAGCATCGACGATAACGCTACATATTATATAATCGTCGATTCCTACACCTCCTCCTACGCGCCCAACCGCCTCACCGTCGTCGCCTCCCTTGACGGCGACCTGTTTGCCCGTGACCTCCTTGCGGAATACATAAGAAATGGCGGACTGAGCTGAAAAAGCAAGCAAAATGCGACTTTTTCTCGCTCTGCCATTGACTTTTGGCGTTTTATATGGTATAATTTTTTATTAATGAATTCAAAACCCTAAACGGAGAAATTAAAATGCTTGACTTAAAGTTTTTAAGAGAAAATCCCGAGATCGTAAAGCAGAATATTCGCAACAAGTTCCAGGATCACAAGCTCGGTCTTGTTGACGAGGTCATTGCTCTTGATGCCGAAAACCGCCGCATCATCAGCGAAGCAAACGACCTTCGCGCCGAAAAGAACCGTCTCTCCAAGCAGATCGGCGCACTGATGGCGCAGGGCAAGCGCGACGAAGCAAACGAGACCAAGCAAAAGGTCGCCGAGAGCGCTCAGCGTTTGGCAGAGCTTGAGGCACTTGAACCTGAATACGACGAAAAGATCAGAAAGATCATGATGTCGATCCCCAACATCATCGACCCGAGCGTTCCGATCGGTAAGGACGACAGCGAAAACGTTGAGGTACAGCGTTACGGCGAGGCGTACACCCCCGATTTTGAGATTCCCTACCATACCGATATTTTCGAGCGCTTTTGCGGCATCGATCTCGATGCGGCTCGCCGCGTTGCCGGCAACGGCTTCTACTATCTCATGGGCGATATCGCGCGCCTGCACTCCGCGGTCATCTCATACGCGCGCGACTTCATGATCGGTCGCGGCTTTACCTACTGCGTGCCCCCCTTCATGATCCGCTCCGACGTCGTCACCGGAGTTATGTCCTTTGCCGAGATGGATGCCATGATGTATAAGATCGAGGGCGAGGATCTCTACCTCATCGGAACATCCGAGCATTCCATGATCGGTAAGTTTATCGACACCATCAACCCCGAAGATGCGCTTCCCTACACTCTTACCAGCTATTCGCCCTGCTTCCGCAAGGAAAAGGGTGCGCACGGCATCGAAGAGCGCGGCGTTTACCGCATTCATCAGTTCGAAAAGCAGGAAATGATCGTCGTCTGCAAGCCCGAGGATAGCCCGATGTGGTTTGACAAGCTCTGGCAGAACACCGTCGACCTGTTCCGATCGCTCGACATCCCCGTCCGTACGCTTGAGTGCTGCTCCGGCGACCTTGCGGACCTCAAGGTCAAGAGCATCGACGTTGAGGCATGGTCACCCAGACAGCAGAAGTACTTTGAAGTCGGCTCCTGCTCCAACCTCGGCGATGCGCAGGCACGCAGGCTCAAGATCCGCGTAAGCTCGAAGGAGAAGGGCAAGTATTTCGCTCACACTCTCAACAATACGGTCGTCGCTCCCCCCAGAATGCTCATCGCATTCGCGGAGAACAACCTCTGCGCAGACGGCTCGATCAAGATCCCCGAAGCGCTCCGCCCCTACATGGGCGGCGTTGATAAGATCGTACCCAAGAACTGACGCAGATCATCAAAATAACATCAGTGCGCACCCCCATGGGAGTGCGCACTGTTTATTATTTATCGATTAACCGTTAACGGAATCCTTAAGAGCCTTGCCTGCCTTGAATGCGGGAGCCTTGGAAGCGGCAACCTTTACAGCCTCACCGGTTCTGGGATTCTTTGCAACTCTCTCGGGACGCTCGCGAACCTCGAAAGTGCCGAAGCCCGTGATCTGTACCTTCTCGCCGGCCTTAAGAGACTCGGTGATGGATGCGAAAAGTGCATCATAAACCGCCTCTGTATCCTTCTTGCTGACGCCTGCCTTTTCTGCAATAACGCCAATAAATTCCTTCTTTGTCATGGGTTATATCCTCCAAAAATTAAAATTCGACTGAATATTATTGAATCGTCGATAGTATATGCATTATAACACAGTTTCACTCATTTGTCAATAAAAAATGGACAAATTTTGCCAAAATATTTGTAAATTTATTAGGAAAATTGTTAAACTTACCGAAAAATCACTTAAGCATTTGTGCAAACCGCTCAGCGCGCTCGTGAAGCTGTACAAAATAACCGTAAATATCGAGATGCTTGTAAATATCGTGCGTGTTCTTGCCGGGTTTGGAGTCCAGGCTCATCTCAAAGGTCAGCTCGCCTTCGTATTGGGCGCGGTCGAGGCGCGCCGCAATTCCCTGCCAATCTGCAATACCGTCGAAGGGCATCAAATGGGAGTCGTCAAGCCACGTGACCACCTCGGGGTCGGTCTGGCCGAGATTGTCGTTGAGATGTGTGCAGATGAGCTTGCCGCCGAAGAGCGCAGGTACGTCCATGCACTTATTGTAGCACATCTCGTGGCCGGTATCCCAACAGTAGGCAACCGCCGGATGCTCGCCGAGGTCAGCAATGATCTTCTCAAGGTACTCAATGCCCTCAACGTTTTCAAAAGCAAGCATGACTCCGAGCTTCTCCGCCGCGTCTGCAAGACGACGGAAACGGACGATGCCGAGGTCGGTCGGCGTGTGCTTATCCATGCCGATAATGGGATGAATGACCACGATCGGCACTTCCGCCCGGGCACATTCGGCGACGCAGGCGATCAGCTCGTCGATGACGCCGTCGCCCTCATCGCAGTCCTCCCAGATTTTGTGAACGCGCTTAAAGGGCGAATGGACGGACTGATAGTAAAGTCCGCGTCCGCGGATGGCGTCGGCATAACCCTTGATTTTGCCGGGTGTCCAACCGGTGAAAACGCCGTCAAATCCCGCATCGGCGATCGCATCGACGCAGGTCTCAAAGGACACATCCTTAAAACCGGGATTTACGTTCGTGCATAGCTTTCTTTTCATTATGTATAGTTCTCCTTTTGCGTGAGATAATATGTTCGACACTACGTATTATACCACTAAATCAGCGAGAATGGAAGTCTTTTTGAAAATTAATCTGATTTTTCGGAGAAAAAATGCAAAAAAAGGCTTGACAAAATCGGAATAATCTGCTATAATATAGTCCGCACCGTAAAGGTGCCGAAAATAATGCAGCGTAGCGGCGTCGCCAAGCGGTAAGGCAACGGACTCTGACTCCGTCATTTCCTAGGTTCGAATCCTTGCGCCGCTGCCATGATTGCCGACCGAAATAGATGACGTCGGCGAAATCCCAGAGCCCACAAGGGTTTCTGGGATTTTTTATTGCCAAATTCACTATGCAAACAAAAAGATGACATTGGGTGAAAATTCGGGTTTACAAGGATTTGAACCACTGCACTATAATTTTAGGGGCAGTATTTGCGAAAAACAATCGCAAATACTGCCCCTTTTTTCGTTTCTTCAGAAAATAAAAATGTTAATTTACTGTGTCTAAAAGTGGTTTGTTAGTATGAAATGTACCAAACCAAAATTCATAGAGAAAGGATGGTGATAAGTTAATAATGTTGAGTTTTCATTCAAGAGATTCCCCCTTCAAAAAATGCAATTCCAAACAAAACAAAACAGAAAGGATAAAACCATGAAAGCAATTATTTCAAACGGCGATTACACCGCCCGTGTGCAGCTCCCCGTAGAACGCAGACAGTTAGCCGGAGCTCTCTCGTATTTGCATGCGAATCACGCAAGTGCTTACGACATCAAATATAATGAAGAATCCGACCAAGGTCTCACTTTCACACTCGAAAGCCACGGGATCGTAGAAAATGCCATCGCAAAAGCATTGCCCACAGGATTCAGATTTCACACCTTGAACGACACCATCACTCTCATGTACAACCTCCCCTATACGAGCAAGCGAGAGTTTGAGAACACAGTCAAGGTCGAAGGACTTGCCTCCTATGAGCAACTCAACAGAATGCTGACCGAAGCCTATCCTCAGTCAGTTACAACCAAGTACTACTGTCCGCTGACCATTCAGGTACACAGCAGAGATAGCTACGGCGATATCGATGAGGATGGATATGAGGAAGATGCAGCGTTTGCAGCCCGACACGAAGACGATATCCGTCAAGCCTTGATGGAGTATAACGCCAGCGACGAATGCAATATGGCAGAATACTTCCACGGCAACAACGGTGTCTCCGAAAAGCTCCGTTCCGCTGATTGGGATTTTGAACGCAGAAACGGTGAGCTCTACGGATGCATCACCGTACAGACAGCAGGCCCCCTCACAGAGGAAGAAGAACAGGATCTCAAGGACTGGATCTCCGGTCAGAACTCGGACGGCCTCGGTGAAGGCTTCGAGCAGAGAGAGATCTACCTCAACGGTACTCGTTACGGTGGCTTCATGTATGTGAGCTATTGGCATTCGGGCGATGATTATTATATCGATAATCAGGACGAATTCGAAGACCGCCTTATGTCGGACGGCATGACGATGGGTGGCATGTAATGGCTCTTCTATTCTCCCACGTTCGGGTGTCCACACCCGATGGCAATGAAGCGGAATTCCTCGTCTGCGGCATTCCGAGAGAGTTTGATGACTTTGAATATTACACAGCTTTCGAAGACTTTCTTGATAGCATCGAGGAAGAAACAGAAATCAGTGTACACGCCGAAGCATATCTCTACGGCGAGGGCGAAACGTTCAAAGCCTCCATTGAGGAAGTTGCCTACTTCCATCTTCGAATGCAACAGGATGAGAACTTCCTGTCAGGTCATTGCGATAACATCGAATCCGTCGACTTCACCTGCAATTATTCTCCCGACGAATTGTTCGGAATAGATTGGGGGTGATAGGTTTCAGTACTTTGACAAAAACGGAGTCGAGATCAGAGGTGGCATGACACTGCGAATGGCTGACGGTAGCGAAGAACTCGTCTACGATACCACCGATGCATACGGCAATCCCGACCTTGGCATCAATGCCTCCAATGAAGAATACCTCGAAAGACATCCCTATGCCAGCCGAGAGTATTATTCGCTGTGTAATTTCGACATGGGCGAGGTCGAGGTTATCGAGCAGAAGGAGTCCACCGAACTTACTATGGGTGGAATGTGAGAAAGTATATGGTAAAGCTGACAGAAACAAATCTTGATGGAGTCAAAGCTATGGCGAGGACTCTACTCTTTACCGATATCCACCAAACATCCTTATCACCCATTGTTGTTCAGCATCCTTTTACCTCCTCCGGCTTCAATATGATTATGGTTAACGGTGAACCGAAATGCGTCGATATCACGGCCGATAGCGAAGCCCTGCACCAATGGCGCAAGATGGTATGCGCACAGATTGAATCATCCAAGAGCGCGTTTGAAATCTATATGATGACAAACAAGCCCTACGGCATGACGTTTCTCAAATACGCAGCTCATCACCTCTCAAAGCAAGACTTCTCCCAAATACTTGCCGATGCATGGATACGTTCAGAGAACCCTAACAACGATCCCAACCTGTCGCAGAGCAAGCTCCTGTCAATGTTTCAATCTGCAGAGCCAAGACATTTGATGTCCCAAGACGAATTGAATACGCTCGACGCGCTTGATGCCACGGTGACAGTTTATCGTGGCGTTACTACGTTTAACGCAAAAAATGTCAAAGCACTCTCGTGGACATTGGACAGAAGCGTTGCCGAGTGGTTTGCATCACGATTCGATGAAGACGGAACTGTGTATCAGGCACAGATAGACAAAGCTCATATCTATGCCTATTTCGATGGAAGAAATGAGTCTGAAATAATTGTCGATCCGAAATATCTGATGGATATTACGGAAGCAGAAATGATGGATAATGCCTTTGATATTTCTATGTAGAAAGGAAGGAACAGTCTATCAAATGTCAGACTATAAACTAACTCCTTTGGAGAAAGAAACAATTATTCTTTGGAATGAGGAAGAAGATACAGTTTGCATTGATACTTTCAATAGCAAATTAATCAATCGGCTGAAAAAAGCAAAAAAGGATTTCCCGGAATACTACAGAGTAGATCCACCGGATAAGTATGGTGGTGTTCATGCCGAAGTTCCGAAAGCTCTGTTTTGGGTAGCATTATCATCTCCGTTGAGCGATGAAGTACGAAAAAAAAGAGCCGTTCAAATGAGTGAACAGCGCAAAAAGCGAACACCTTTACAGGGCATTTTTGAAGAATAGTACCACCCCACCAACTATGCTGCCCCCTACTCGTTTGTCTTAAAAACGCAATAGGTTTACAGGGATTTTAGCAGTAAAACAGCCGATTAACCGCCCTTATATTACACACTCTAAACACAAGAAAGGAGAGCGATAATTTGACCTTTTTTGAACAAGAGTTGCACAGGCTCTTTGATGATTCGGAACGAATCTCTGCCGACGCTGTCTTCGCAGGTAAAACTATGATTGCACCTATCGGCGAAGATTTAAGAGCCAAAGTACAATTCATTTACACAAACACGCACGCAAAGTACGATGCCTTACGGTTAACTATTATCAACCGCCACGAAGGTACGGTGGATAGCGAAACCTTCAAGTTCAAGGATATCATCGGTATGAAGGGCGGCCGTGAACCCCATATATGGGAAGACGGCCAAAGGGTTGACTGGTATATCTATCATCCAACCGCATCCGATTACAACTTCATTACCGATGTTGTTGAGGACTATATCTCCATGTATGCCGACCAAGGATATCGCTTTGATAGCGGCATGGAAATGGGAGGTATGTGATGGAATATTCCTTCAGCCAGTTAAGCAACATCGCAAAAAGTTTGCGAGAACGCTATCCCATTGGTACACGCATCAAGCTGATAAGTATGGGAGATGATCCACGCCCGATTCCGCCCGGAACGAAAGGCACGGTAGAAGGTATCGATGATATTGCTACCGTCTTCTGTCGATTCGATAACGGAAGAAGCCTTGGATTGGCATACGGCGAGGATCACTACCGAGCATTGACACAGCAAGAGCTTCTCGAAGAAAAGTGCGCTCGTAATTACGACAAGTATTACGATGCCGTCCACCGAGATATCTTTGCCAATGTCGACCTCGACCGCTTTGCCGAGGAAATCGAGAATGCAAATGACAACTACACCACCGAGATTCTGAGGAAGCTTCACGATAAGTTCGTCGAGATTTATGACACAGACAGTGTTGACGGTCTCGTTGGCTTCATCCAAGTACCTGCTATCGTCGAATCCTTGCAGACCGGTGACTACTATCCTGCACTTGTAACCCTTGATTTGGACTCCTCCGGAGAACATTGGGGTACGTGCGTTATGACACCGACAGGGGTGATTGACCACGGCGTAACGGAAGAAACCGAATCAGAAAAAGCCTTCATGCAGAATCTTGTGCCGTACCGATACTGGTACACAGTAAATTGCGAGAGCGACATCCATGTGGATATGGCAGAGTGTCCCGAAGACATTTGGGATATCATCTCCTCCGCAACCGGACAGACGTTTGAGCAGAACGGAGGTATGAGCCTCTGAGTAATAATCAAATCAAATATTTGGACATGTTCGCCGGCATTGGTGGGTTCAGATCAGGACTC
>JBJDZD010000090.1:0-8882 GCA_051867815.1 Eubacteriales bacterium
CTCCTCGCCGTCGAGAAAACCGCCGAACATGGCGTCGTTCGCGTGGTTGTCGTCCCTCTTATCCTCTTTATTGCGGCAGTAGGAGCCGAGCTTGAACACGCCGAGGGGCTTGGGGTCGCGGCTGACGAGGTCGTATGCCGCCGCAAGACCGGAATGATAGAGGACGAAGGCGGTGTCGCCGTGGATCGCCATTCCCTGAACACTTCGACGCTTGCCGAATACATCGGCTGTCGGATTGTAAAATTCCATATAAAGCTTATACATCGTTTTCTCCTTGTCGTGCAACGGTTTGTGCAAAGATATTATAGCATTTTCGGTGCGATTTTGCAATAGCTCGGCGTAAACTTTTTACTTTCCCATGTTGACTTGCAGAGCGTTTTATGTTATAATTAAGGAAATCCAGGAAAAAACGGAGTTATTATGAAAAAAACAGTCACGAGCGCCATGATGATCGCGTTGGTCATTTTTATCGTCACGGCGCTGATTCCCACCTCTTTTGCCGCCGATATTACCTATTCGACTTCAAAAAACAGCGGTACGCGCGACGAAATATGCCTCTCACTTGACGGCACGAGTGCAAGCACCTATTATACCGGCGCAAACACATACGAAAGCCTCTCACAGCTTTTCGCCACGGAGCTTTTGTCTGCTTTGCGCAGTCTTATGACGAGTACCCACAAGTATAAGTCGAGCTATAACGATGCAAGAGATTACGCCGATGAAATGGATTGCCAGAAGGGCAACGGCAAGATCACTCTCCTTTATACGTCCGTGGAGGTAAATTTCTCGGACTTCATCGGATCCGGCAGTATCGGTTGGAACCGCGAGCATGTTTGGCCCCAGAGTCTCGGCGGCTTCAAGACCTCGGGTGCGGGAGCCGACCTTCATCACGTTCGCCCGGATGACGTCACTACCAATGCCAAGCGCGGCAATCTCAAGTACGGCAACGTCACGTCCGGCAGCGCCGTCAAAGGTTCATCCCTCGTTTCGGGCGCGCTCGCAGGATATTCGGGCGGCGGTTACTTTGAACCGCTCGACAACGTCAAAGGCGACGTTGCACGAATCTGCTTATATGTTTACGTCCGCTACGGTGGAGAGCTTTCCGCATGCTCTAACATCACGAATGTTTTCCAGAGCATCGACGTTTTGCTTGAGTGGTGCGAGAGTGACCCGGTTGATACTTGGGAAATGGGCAGAAACGAAGTCGTCGGCAAGATACAGGGCAACCGAAACGTCTTTATCGACTATCCCGAATATGCATGGCTGATATTCGGCAGAGAAGTGCCCGAGGGAATGACCACGCCATCCGGCATGGCAATGCAGAACGAGGAAACCACCGAGGTCACGACCGAAGTTACAACCGAAATCACGACCGAAATCACGACCGAAATCACCACCGAGGTCACGACCGAAGTTACAACGGAAGTCACGACCGAAGTCACGACCGAAGTCACGACCGAAATAACGACCGGCACGGTTGATATCACTAACGATGAAGGCGCGTCCGCGCCCGATACGTCGGAAGCGGAGTCGTCCGCCGATGAAAGCTCCGCGGAGGAATCTTCGCAAGAGTCCGGAACCTCGGAGAACACGGAGGCGGTCGATATTTCGACCGAGGAGATAACCTCGTCGCCCGTAACGACGGTAGGGGAGGACTCGTTGCCTTCCGAAAACGGCAACGGCAATGTCTACGGCTATGTGGCGCTTGCTTGCGCTTTGATACTGATCATTTGCGGCGTTTGCTTGCGTTCCGATACTCATTCTCGCAAATGAAAGGTAAAAATCAATAAAAAGGGCTGTTGCAGTCGGATGCAACAGCCTTTTGTTTACAGTTGAACTACCAGTTCAAGCGCTCCTTTCGTGAGAAAGTCGATGTTTTCCTCAACGAAAACGGTGTCGTGCTTGGTGTGGATCTTATCCATATAGAGGAGTTTGAATCGCTTTGAATATTTGAGTGCCGCAACTCCGACACCTGCTTTGAAATTGGCTTGGTCGGAAGGGTAGAAAACGCCTTTTTGCGCGATATCAACGGTGTAGCCGTTGCCCGGGACGAAGCTTGCCTTGAGCGCCGGAACGTATCTTTTTGCCGCATTTTTGACCGCGAAAAGTATGGTGTTGCCGTCGGAAACGCAATCAAAGTTGAGAATGAGCTTGTCCTTCATAATACTCTTGTGCGCTTTTGCGAAGGCGGACGAGCCGCGCAGCCCGAGTTCCTCAAGATCGAAGAAGACGAACGCAACATCGCTCCTTTTGTTCCGTGGCAGAGCCTGCATTATCTCAACAAGGGTTATAACGCCGGAGGTGTTGTCGTTTGCCGTAGTCTCGTTCGGCTTGCCGTTTATAAAGAGGAAAAAAAGCGCGAAATACACGACTAAAAACGCGATCTCGGTAAGCACCAGCGTTGCGGTCTCGTTCATGTTTGCAAGCTGCGCCAGCACACCGACCGAGAAGCCGATACCCATGGAGACTGCGAGAATGACGGCTATGGCGGGAATGACGAAGACCATTTGAACGAGAAAGTATATCAGGAAATTCTTCGGGGTTATGAAATTCGGGAAGGGAAGCCTGCCGCAGGTGTCGTAATGCGCGGTGTAGACGGCTTTTGCACTCTCCGGCGAGCCGACGACGATATTTCTGATGCTTTTTCCACTCGTTTCCACGCGGAAAGGATAGCCCTCCTTATGCGCAAGTTCCTCAATATATTTAATGAAGGCGGTTTTTTGTTCCTTTTTCTTCCTGACTTGCAGGTTGTCGAAGATGTACTTAGATGCTTCCGTCATTTTTTATCCGTTACCTCTATAAAATCAAATATCCGCTCCCAGACCTCGGCGTCTTGCTCCGTCATCTTCGTCCAATCCCAAGAGCCTCGGAATCGATCGCAGTCCTCGGGCGTTTTGAACGACTTTTTCTTGAGGCCCGTTCGCAGAGCCGCGCTCATTTCCGAGAGAAGTGCGACTGCCTCGCGAGTGTAGTTGGGGTTGTGCTTTTTACCGTCAACGAGCAGGAACTCAACGTTTTCGCTGTCCTTGAACTTCCCGTAGAGCGTGTCGTAATGGTACTCCTTTTTGACGGTCGGGTCGTCGGCGGAGGCAATATAGAGAACACGGGTCGAGGTGTTCGTTAAGGTCTGCCTTGCATCAATGCGCGAGCATAGCGGATGCGCTTCATGCTCAAGCTTCATGACGGCAGGGCGGTAGAGCTTCAGTATGCCGGGGAAAAATTGCTCCGTTATTCGCTCC
Organism: Eubacteriales bacterium; assembly: GCA_051867815.1. Taxonomy (GTDB): domain Bacteria; phylum Bacillota; class Clostridia; order Oscillospirales; family CAG-272; genus CAG-390. The sequence goes on from JBJDZD010000090.1 coordinate 3,240, forward strand.
GGCGAGATGAAACCGGCAAGGGAAACGCAGGATTCGATATCCGCGCGGAGCGCCGGAATATTAAGTGCCGCAAAGCCGCCCCAGCTGTGACCGATAACGGAAATGCGTGCATCTGCGTATTCGCCGGCGCGCAGAGCCTTTATTGCATGGTCGAGGTCGGAGAGGGACTGCGAAAAGCCGACGGTGCTTTCGCCCTCAGATTCCTTACAGCCCGTATGGTCGTAGGCGAATACGGTATAGCCACGGCGCGCGATCGTCTCTATCTCGCGCATATAGGAATCGTGGCCTCCGCCCATTCCGTGGTCGAAAACTATCAGCCGCTCGCGACTCGGCTCGGAGTACGAATAGAAGTACCCCTGCAATTTTTGTCCGTTGTTGCCCTTGAACTCAAAGGGCGCTCTCATAAGACCCGGAAAGTCCGAAACCTTGAAATAGGAGAGAAGGGGATTGCCGTCACAGCGGACGCATATATTCTTTTTGTATACATTCAGAATTTGTTTTTCAAATATCATTTTACTTTAATATAATACCGACGGGGCAGTGGTCGCTGCCCATGACGGAGGTGCGGATGAAGCTGTCCTCAACTCGTTCCAAAAGCCTTGCGGAGACTACGAAATAGTCAATACGCCACCCAACGTTTTTGGCACGTGCGGAGAACATATAGCTCCACCAGGAGTACTCGATTCTTTCGGGATAGAGTGCGCGGAAGGTATCGGCAAAGCCTGCCTCGAGCAGCTCGGTAAACTTGCCGCGCTCCTCGTCCGTAAATCCGGCGCTGAAATGATTGGTCTTAGGATTTTTAAGGTCGATCTCATTGTGAGCTACGTTGAGGTCACCGCAATAAATGACCGGTTTTTTCGCGTCGAGCAAAAGAATGTAAGCGCGGAGCGCATCCTCCCATTCCATTCGGTAACCAAGGCGTTCAAGCTCGCGCTTGGAGTTCGGCGTGTATACGCACAAGAGGTAAAAATCCTCGTATTCAAGAGTTATGGCTCTGCCCTCGTGGTCATGCTCTTCAATTCCGATGCCGTAGGCTACCGAGAGCGGCTCATGTTTCGTAAATACCGCCGTTCCGGAATATCCCTTACGCTCTGCGCTGTTCCAATACTGGTAATAGCCCTCCGGCTTGAAGGAAGCCTGTCCCGGCTGCATTTTTGTTTCCTGCAGGCAGACGAAGTCCGCATCCTCTGCGGCAAAAAAATCGGAAAAGCCTTTTTCAAGGCAGGAGCGGAAGCCGTTAACGTTCCAAGATATGAATTTCATTTTTTCTCCTGTCGGGTCAAAAAAATCTTGACAAATTGAATTATTAATGATATTATATACTTAATATTGCCGAAAGTCAAGACTTTTCGGCTCGGAAAAAGGAGTAAAAACATGATTTATAAGGAATTTAACGGCAAAAAGCTATCGGCGCTCGGAATGGGATGTATGAGATTGCCCGTTTTTGGAGAAGATAAGACCATTGATGAAGCCAAAACGGCAGAAATGTTCGATTACGCCATCAAAAACGGTGTGAACTACTTTGATACCGCGTGGGGCTATCACGACGGCAAGAGCGAGCTGGTCGTCGGCAAGGTTCTTGAGAACTATCCGCGCGAGAGCTTTTATCTCGCTTCCAAATTCCCCGGCTACGCTTCGGCAAACTGGGGCAGGGCGGCAGAGATATTTGAAAAACAGCTTGAAAAATGCCGCGTCGACTATTTTGATTTCTACCTTATCCACAATGTTACCGAGTCGAATATAGACGCATATCTGAATGACGATTACGGTGACGTGATGTATTTCGTAAAGCTCCGTGAGGAGGGCAAGATCAAGCATCTCGGCTTCTCGACCCACGGCACTCTCGATACCATGCGCCGATTCCTCGATAAGTACGGGGAGTACATGGAGTTTTGCCAGATACAGCTCAACTGGATAGATTACAGCTTCCAGAATGCCAAGGCAAAGATTGAAATGATGAAGGAATACGGGGGCATACCCGTTTGGGTCATGGAGCCGGTTCGAGGCGGCAAGCTGGCACAGCTTGAAGCACCTTACGCCGAGAAGCTGCGCGCGCTCCGCCCCGATGCAAGCCTTCCCGAATGGGCGTTCAGATTCCTCCAATCCATCCCCGAGGTCGTCGTTACCCTTTCGGGCATGTCGGATTTTGACCAGGTCAAGGAAAACATTGCCACGTTCTCGGAAGAGAAGCCCCTTTCGTCCGCCGAATGGGGAACTCTGATGAGCATTGCGGACAGCATGGTCGGCAAAAAGACCCTGCATTGCACTGCGTGCCGCTATTGCACCACCCATTGCCCCATGCAGCTTGATATACCGCGTATTATTGACCTGTATAACGAGCATATCTACTCGGACGGCGGTTTCATCGCACCCATGGCTCTTTCGGCGTTTGCGCCGGATAAGCTCCCCTCGGCTTGCATAGGATGCAAGTCCTGCGAGGAGGTCTGCCCTCAAAATATCGCCATTTCCGATATGATGTCGGATTTTGCGGAGAAAGTAAAGTAATGTAAATGAAAAGATCAAGCGGAGTTTTGATGCATGTCTCTTCACTTTGGGGAGACTACTCCGTCGGCTCCTTCGGAGACGCCGCACGCGAATGGATAGATTTTCTTGCCGACTGCGGCTTCACCTATTGGCAGACTCTTCCTTTTTGTCTGCCGGGCGAAATGAACTCGCCATACAAATCCTTCAGCTCCTTCAGTGGAAATCCTTATTTTATCGATCTTCCCATGCTTTGCCGTGCCGGTCTTATCACGAGCGATGAATTAAACGCTGCCAAGCAAGTCAAGCCCTACGTCTGCGAATTTGATCGGCTGGAACGCGAACGTTTGCCCCTGCTCGGCCTTGCGGCATCGAGAATGACGGACAGCGCACCGATTGAGGAGTTTATGAGCAACCACCCCGAGATTGAACGCTTTTGCCGGTATATGGCACTCAAGAAGGCAAATGGCGGCAAGGTCTGGACGGAGTGGACGGAGCATACTCCCGATGCGGATGAGCTGCGCCTGTGGCGTTTCTCGCAGTTTGCCTTCTTCACTCAATGGTCAGCACTTAAGGCGTACGCCAACGAGAGGGGCATAAAGATCATAGGCGACATTCCTATATACGTTGCCCACGACAGCGCGGACGTCTGGTCTGCGCCCGAGCAATTTCAGCTCGACGAGCGCGGCAACCCGACCTCCGTTGCCGGCGTTCCGCCCGATTATTTTGCAAAGGACGGCCAGCTTTGGGGAAATCCGCTCTACGATTGGGAGCGCATGAAGGCGGACGGCTATTCATGGTGGAAGAGAAGGCTTTCCTTCATGCTGGAGATGTTTGACGGCGTTCGCATTGACCATTTTCTCGGCCTTGAAGTCTATTACTCCATACCGGCCGGCGCACCGAACGCAAGAAGCGGCAGGTGGGTCAAGGGTCCCGGATATGATTTTATTAAGGCTGTAAAGCCCCTTTGCGGCGACAAGCTCATCATAGCGGAGGACCTCGGAGACATCACGCCGAAGGTTGAGGCGCTCGTCAAAAAGAGCGGCTTCCCCGGCATGAGAGTATTGCAGTTCGGTTTCCTTTCCGAAGAGGACAGCATGCACAAGCCGCATAATTATCCCGAAAACTCTGTTGCTTACACGGGAACGCACGATAATAATACTCTGTTCGGCTACATCATGGAAGCCGGCGAGGACGAGCGTCGCCGCGTGTTTGACTATTGCGGATATCGCGGTAACAGCTGTGAGGAGAGTGTGGACTATATGATCAGAGCGCTTTTTGCCAGCCATGCGCAAACGGTCATCCTGCCCGTTCAGGACCTTCTCGGCTACGGCGCGGATACGCGCATGAACAAGCCCGGTGTGGTAAGCGGAAATTGGTCCTTCCGTTTGGCCGGGGATCAGTTCCGCGTGCTCAACAGAGAAAAGCTCAGGCATCTGAATAAGATTTTCGCAAGAAGTAAATAACACAAAAAGACAGGAATCTTCGGGTTTCTGTCTTTTTATCGGTATAAAAGAGAAAAATCGGCAAAGACTATGATTGCAAAAGGATTTGCAATTTGTAAGTTACAGGAGTTTATATATATGAAAGCAACCGGAATTGTACGCCGAATCGACGATCTCGGCAGAGTGGTCATTCCCAAGGAGATACGCCGCACCATGCGCATCCGCGAGGGCGATCCGCTTGAGATTTACACTGACCGCGAGGGCGAGGTCATTTTCAAGAAGTATTCCCCCATCGGTGAGCTGAACGCCTTTGCCGCCCAGTATGCCGAGACCCTGCACAAGACGGGAGAGATAAATGTTCTCATCTGCGACCGGGATGCGGTTATTGCCGCTTCCGGCGTGCCGAAGAAGGAATATTCGGATAAGCATATCTCGCCCGAGCTTGAAACGATAATTGAAAGCCGTCAGCTCTATACGGGCAGGAACGGCGATGTCAAACTCGTCCCCGTTGCGGACGCCAAGCATTATATCTCTTGCGCCATGCCGATAATATCGGAGGGAGACATTCTCGGCTGTGTTGTCTCGCTTGAGGCGATGGATGCGCCTCTGCAAAGGCAGGGAGAGCACGAAAGAGAAGTTGAGATAAAGCTCGTTCAAACAGCCGCTTCCTTCCTCGGCAAGCAGCTTGAACCCTGAAAAAGTCGCCGATGTCTTATGACGTCGGCGACTTTTTGCGACTATTTACAAAATAGTCTTGACACGGCTTGCAATTTATTATATAATAATTATAACTGTAATATAATGCGAGGATTATGCCATGCAGATAAACGCCAAAGTACGCAAAGCCGTCATCCCTGCCGCAGGGCTGGGAACGAGAATGCTTCCCATTGCCCGAACGGTGCCCAAAGAGGTGCTTCCGATAGTCGATCGCCCGGCTATTTCCTATCTCGTTGAGGAAGCGGCAAGATCGGGAATCACCGACGTGCTGATCATTACGGGAAGAAACAAGGGCGCGATAGAGGATTATTTCGACTATTCTCCCGAATACGAGGCAAATTTCGTCGCAAAGGGAAGGAATGCCGAAATTGATGCTATCCGAGCCTCCGCCGAGCCGCTCGGCGTTCGGGTTTATTTTTTGCGCCAGAAGGTCACAAAGGGCCTCGGACATGCCATAGGCTGTGCGCGCAACTTTGTCGGTGACGAGCCGTTCGCCATTTTGTACGGTGATGACATCATTTTCTCCGAGAAGCCGGTCGTTGCGCAGATGATCGAGACCTACGGGAAATACGGCAGAGCGGTATGCGGTGTCAAGGAAGTCCCCACGGAGCTTGTCCGCAAATATTGCTCGCTCAAAACTCACCCCATAGAGGGCAGCAGTAACGAATTTTTCGTTGACGATATGATAGAGAAACCCAAGACCGATGCAGAGATTTTCTCAAACTACTCCATCCTCGGTCGAGTTCTCGTAACGCCCGATATCTTCGATATCATCGACAATACCCCTCCCGGTGCAGGTGGCGAGATACAGCTGACCGATGCCATTGCCGCGCTTGCAAGGCGCGAGGGCGTTACGGCGCTTGATTTTGAAGGCAAGAGATTTGACCTCGGATCCAAGCTCGGATTCCTTGAAGCAAACGTTACGCTCGCAATGAGTCACCCGGAGGTTGCGGCGGACTTCAAAGAGTTTTTAATTGATTTCGTAAAAAATATGTGAGGA
>JBJDZD010000091.1:0-8852 GCA_051867815.1 Eubacteriales bacterium
CTTCTGCATGCGGCGAAGCTCCACCTGCATGTCCTTGCGTAGCTTAAGAGCAAGCGCGCCGAGCGGCTCGTCGAGAAGAAGGATCTTCGGCTTGTTGATAAGTGCGCGAGCGATCGCCACGCGCTGCTGCTGACCGCCGGAAAGGCTGTCAACGCGCCGTCTTTCAAATCCGCGGAGGTTGACCAGCGCAAGCATTTCTTTTACCTGCGTGCGAATTTCTTCTTCGGGAAGCTTCTTGACTCGCAGGCCGAACGCGATGTTTTCAAACACGTTCAAGTGTGGAAATAGGGCATACCGTTGGAAAACGGTATTGACCGGCCTTTTGTGGGGCGGTATGTCATTGATTGGTTTCCCGTCGAGGAAGACCTTTCCTTCGTCGGGCGTGACGAAACCGCCGATGATACGTAGGGTCGTGGTCTTGCCGCAACCCGAGGGGCCGAGCAGAGTAATGAACTCATGCTCATGAATGTTGAGGTCGATAGAGCGAAGCACCGTTTCTCCGTCGAAGGACTTTGAAACGCCGCAAAGCTCTATAAGCTTTTCGTTCTTCATTCCGTACAATTCCTTTATATAAAAAATTATCGGAACGGGTCTATGTCGCACATCGGAAAAAAGCGTAAGACCGCCTGCCGGGAGACCCAACAGACGGACGAAAAAGCCGAGTGCACTTACGTACCACAGTTTCCAAGCGTTATTATATCAAAAAACGCGGAAAAATGCAATAGTTTTTGAAAAATACTTAAAAAATGTGTCAAAATATGCACAAAAAGCCGCCGTTCCGGAGAACGGCGGCGGAAATATAGGGGATTTATTCGGTTTGTGCCGGCTCCTCTGCGGCATCCTTCGTCTTTCCGAGATACTCGGGAAGCTGCATGCCTGCCATGTCGAAGAGTTCGGTAAGGGGAGGAACGGACTTGTAAAGACCGGAGATGAAGCCCGCGGTCGAGGTCTTGCCATCGGCAGAACCCTGGCCGTTGTCCCATACGGTGACCTTGTCGATCTTGAGACCGGAGATTGCACCGACCTGAATCTTGGTAAGCTCTTCGAGCTTATCGGTGACCATAAGTCTGATAGCGGCATTTGCGTCTCCGCCTGCGGCGGCAACGATGGAGGTAAGACCCTCTGCCTGCTTGATAAGAAGCTCACGGGCACCGGCAGCCTCTGCCTCCATCTTCATGAGAATGGAGTCTGCTTCACCGCGTGCGCGGCGGCGAATCTGCTCCGCCTCTGCCTCTGCCTTAAGCTCAAGCTCCTTCTTTTGAATCTCTGCTTTGACGATGATGTCTGCTTCGAGCTTTGCTTTTTCAAGGAGCGCACGCGCTTCCTCTGCCTTTTGCTGTGCTACGTAGGATTCCTCAAGAGCCTTAGCCGCCTGAATCTTTTCTGCGGTTACCGCGCGCTTGGTAGCTTCTGCTTCGCGCTCACGGCGAGTAGCCTCGGATTCCGCGATCTTGACCTTTGCCTCGTTTTCACCCTCGATAGCCTCGGAGTTGGACTTGGATACGTTGATACGCTGATCCTTTTCTGCGGATGCAGAACCGATCGCACCGTTTCTGTCGGCCTCTGCGACGGAGATCTTTGCGTCGTTGATTGCCTTAGCGGCAGCTTCTTTACCGAGAGCGGCGATATATCCGCTTTCGTCGCTGATATCGGTTACGTTAACGTTGATAAGACGGAGACCGATCTTCTTAAGCTCGGTTTCAACGTTGCTTGAAACAGCTTCAAGGAATTTATCGCGGTCTGTGTTGATCTCCTCGATGTCCATCGTTGCGATAACCAGACGGAGCTGACCGAAGATGATGTCCTTTGCAAGCTCCTGAATCTCGACGAGCTTGAGGCCGAGAAGTCGCTCGGCAGCGTTCTGCATAACGCCGGTGTCCGTGGAGATACCAACGGTAAATCTCGAGGGAACGTCAACACGGATGTTCTGGTGCGAGAGGGCGTTCGTCAGGTCGACGGGGATGGAGAGGGGAGTCAGATCGAGGTACTCGTAAGCCTGGAATACGGGCCAGACGAATGCCGCGCCGCCGTGGATACATTTAGCTGAGCGCTGTGTGCCGTCCTTGTTGGTGCCGACTTGACCGTAGATAACCATGATCTTGTCGGAAGGACATTTCTTATAGCGTGATGCTATGAGAACTGCAAATGCGAAAATGATTGCGACTACCGCGATAACGATCATCGGTACCGCCTCGGAGATTCCGCCCGAGGAGAGGAGTGAATAGAATCCGAACATGGTGATTTTCCTTTCTGTAATTGTTTTGAATGTTCTTTAAAATATTATTTCGGATGAGGGGATTTTTATTCCGCCGCCTTTTCCTTTGCGCGTTGAATGCGGAGATTGATATCGGTGACATAATTGTCGGCGGATGCATCCGCAAGGATGGGAAATTCGATTACGGTGTTTCCCGAGTTGTCCGTGAAGCTTAAGTGGCGGTATTTTGCAAATCCCTCGTAGCCCTTCTCTTCGGGAACGTGGTTCAGCTTAACGCCCGAAAGCTCGGTGTACCTGACCTCGATAAATCTGTCCGAGGCAGGGTCATTGTCCGATATCAGGGATATGCGGCGAGAAGCAAGACCGACGGACTCGGGCTTGAGTACGAAGCCGGACATTGAGTATATCGAGGAGCGGCTCTTGCCGTCGTTTCCTCTTTTTGCCATGACCGCATCGCCTTCGAAGCAGTAAGTGCCGAAAACGTTCGGCTCGAGCTTTTGATGTACGATGTGATTGGTCATCTCGTAACGAATGGTGCGGATGTCGTTTGGAATGAATTTGATTTCAAAATCGCTTTTGAAGTCATCAAAGAGCTTTTCGGTAACGCCGTCAAGCTCGCTATCGGGTATCTTGATCGCCGAGCGGATGATTGCTATCATGGTACCGATCGCTATGAGTGTCAGCCCTCCCGGCATCATGATGAAGTAGGGAAGACCTCGCGTGTTTGCAAGGAACACGGCCATAAAAATGCCCAAAGCTATGCAAACCCCGGAAACGACAACGGGTGCTGTTTTTAGATTTTGATTGAAGTATTTTTTATGTCTTTTGTAATCCATCGGTACGCCTTTCGCGTATTTGTTTTTGTCCGTCAGTCCTTCTTTGTGAGAGGCTCGACGACGAGCACACCGGATTCGCTGACAGCTACGACACGAACGAGGGAGCCGGTTTTAATCGGTTCGCCGAACGTTGTGATAGCGGAAAATTCGCTGAACTTTTCCTGAACTGTAAGGTTGACCTTTCCGGAGCCGTTGCCGGCAGAGGGAATGGGGATATAAACCTCCGCAACCTTGCCGATGCAGTTTTCAATGTCAATGTTTCCGCTTGATTGCAGGCGGTTGATTGCACGCATGAGATAAGCTATGCCAATGAGGGTAGCAACACCGCATGCAATGGCGATGGCTATGGAAATGCCGCGTGGCAGAGATGTCTCAAGCAGAGCAACTGCCACCCAGCCGGTGATGCAGAGCATTGAAAGAACTCCGCGAAGGCTGAATATTGCCAGACCGTCGTCGGGCATGTCGACGCCGTCAACATCGTCAACGCCGTCAACACCGTCAACGTCAGCCGAATCGGCGCCGATGCCAATGAGCATAAGAATGGTCTGAACGATGATAAGAAGTGTTGAGGGGATCGCGATGAGTGCGAAGATCTGCTGAATAAGATCTAAATTATTCCACCAAGCAATCATGATTTGCCTCCTTAACTGCGCATCAGCTTATCGACCATTTCATCGGAATGTGATTTGATGATCGAGGCGTAATACGCTATGATGATGATCTCAAGTGCCGTATTCAGGCGTTTGCGCGCACCGCCCACCTTTTCTACATAGTCTGCGGTTATTTCCTCAATGGTATCGCGCAGAGTGGAGTTGTCCTTTGAGACCTCTCCTACCTTCATTAGCCTGTCAAGAATACGGCAGATATAGTCGTAGAGCTGTGAATCACGGATGATATCGTCCGTTTCATCGTAAACTCGTCCGTTGATGTATGAAACAAGAAAAGCTATTTTGTCAAGCTGCATGCATGAGCGAAGCATGTTTATTATCAGAATATGCGCGACCTGATCGATATTATAACGCTTCAGCCTTGCGTTGGCAACCCAGCCTCTCTTGGTCCAGTTTTGAAGTGTCGAGCCGTCAATGCCCGAGATCTCGCGGATCTGCGTAAGCATTACGCCGTCCGAGATATAAAAGATTTTGTTGAGAAATTCCATGCCGGTAACGTCACCCATATCCTTTCGGTTGAGTATCGTACCGGGGATTAATTCTTCGTTGATCTGCAGATTCATCTAAAACTAACTCCTTTCCGAAATCATTTTATCTTCTGATGATATTATATCACACGGTCAAGTGATTGTCAATAGTGTTTTGTGAAATTTTTACGATTTTTTTCGTATTTTTACATTCCGAAAACACCGGGTAGGTCCCCGATTGACTTAATATCGGCATCGGGAATGTCAAATTCACTTTCCGCCGGACGGTTTCGGAAAAAGCCCTGGCGGATTCGCACGGCCTTCATACCGAGCTTCTTTGGCGTGCGGATGTCGTTGTCAATGCGGTCGCCGACCATGCAAGCCTCTTCCGGCCTGCATCCCACGGCATCGAGAGCCGAGAGAAAGAGGTCGGGCGACGGCTTGGCTTTGCCCATCTCATCGCTTGAATAAACAAAGTCTATATATTTCATGAGGCCGTGCATTTGCAGGCGGTGTGCCGAGCCGCCGCGCTGATTTGCGATTATTCCGAGCTTGTATTTTTTTGAAAGCTTTTTCAGAGTTTCCTCAGTTTCGGGGAATGGAATCTCAAGCGCGGGGCTGTAGGGGTAATTGCGCTTTGCTCCGTATTTCTTTGCGACCACGCCGAACGGACTGCGTGCGCCGGCAGTACCTGCCTCAATCATTTCCTCTATCAGTACCTCGGGAGAGGGAAGCTCCTTGCCCGTATCGGCGGCAATCTCTTCCATGCGCGCCAGATGTACGCCATCCTCGTCAAGCAGGGTGTTGCCGATGTCAAAAAATATCCATTTGATATTCGAGAAGTCCATTTTTGTCATACTCCTTAAATTTTCTTCATTATATTTTACCATAAAACGAAGCGGAAAACAAGATGCTTTTTGAATTTTGGAGTCAATATGAGAGCCGATAACAATAAATCGAAAATTCTTCGCATTGGAATTCTGCCCGCGGCGATATTATGCATAATGTTCGTATTTCAGCCTGTCGGAATCGTCATGTCCTCGCTCGGCGCAGCCGTGCTTCATGAGCTGGGACATATGACGGCGGCAATGCTTCTCGGCATCCCTTTGCGCTCGCTTGATATCGGCATGTTCGGCGCATCGCTGAAGGTGCGTGGCTCGCTTATATCCTATCCCAAGGAATTTCTGCTCTGCGCCGCAGGTCCCGCTATGAATTTCATTTCCGCCGCACTTATTTGCGCCGTTTCCCTGCATAGGGGATATTATACCGAATGCGGTGAGTGGTTTGCTTCCGTTTCGCTGATGCTCGGTATTCTGAATCTCATACCGGCGACGGGATTCGACGGAGGAAGGATGCTTTCCGTCACCGTCTGCTCGCTGTTCGGCCCCCGTGCCGCCGCAAGAGTGCTTTCGCTTACGTCATTTTCAAGCATAGTTTTGCTTTGGATGATCTCGATATGGCTGCTTTTGCGTTACGGCACATCCCTCAGCCTTTTTATTTTCACAGTTTCGCTGTTTTACAGACTTTTTGTTGAAAAGTCTTGACGTTGGTGCGTTTTTTGTGCTATAATCTTCTTAATCCACCTCAAGGAGCAACGATATGGCATACGAGATCGAAAGAAAGTTTCTCATTGAATTTCCCGACACGGCAGAGCTTGAAAAGTACCCTAAAAGTGAGATCACGCAGACCTATTTGCAGTCCGATCCCCGAACAACCGCACGTGTCCGCAAGCGCGTTACTAACGGGGTCGCAAAATACTATTTTACCGAAAAAAGGCGCATAACGGATATAAAGTGCATCGAAAACGAGCGGGAGATCGATCGTCCTTCCTACGAAGCATACCTCAAGCTTGCCGATCCGGAGCGAAACGCCATCCGTAAGACCCGTTATTGCATTCCCGTCGGCAATCGCACCGCAGAGGTCGATATCTATTCCTTCTGGAACGATCGCGCCACCGTTGAGGTCGAAATGCAGGATGAAAATGAGGAAGTCACTCTTCCGGAATTTCTCAAAGTCATCCGCGAGGTCACGTCCGACAGAGCCTACAAAAACGCATCGCTTGCAAGGAAGATTCCCAATTAATAGTCAATTTTCACCAATAAACGGCATCCGAAAATGTCAAAAATTCTCGGATGCTATTTTTTAAAAGGGATTTACATTAAAAATTAATTGTGTTATAATAGTATAGATTAACGCGCGAAAGGATGTGAAACGGTGAGAAGAGATACGGGCGGAGTTTTCAAGCTCCACAGCGAATTTGCACCGACGGGCGATCAGCCTGCGGCAATAGAAAGCATAGTTGAGGGGCTGAAGCGCGGCGAGCGTATGCAGACCCTTCTCGGCGTTACCGGCTCGGGCAAGACTTTTACGATGGCAAACGTCATTGCAAAGATGAACCGTCCCACCCTCATCCTTGCGCACAACAAGACCCTCGCGGCACAACTTTGCACGGAGTTCCGTCAGTTCTTCCCGGAGAACGCCGTTGAGTACTTCGTCTCGTACTACGACTATTATCAGCCGGAGGCATACATTCCCGGCAAGGATATGTATATTGAAAAGGATGCTCTCATCAACGACGAGATCGACCGACTGCGCCACAGCGCGACCTCTGCGCTTTTCGAGCGTCGCGACGTTATAATCGTTGCCAGTGTTTCCTGCATTTATTCGCTCGGAGACCCTGCCGAGTATGCCGAGCTTGTGCTTGCCGTTCGCCCGGACATGGAGCTTGACCGCAACGAATTCATCAAGCGCCTGACCGCCATCAGCTACACGCGCAACGATATGTCTCCCGTACGCGACAGCTATCGCGTTCGCGGCGATACGGTTGAGGTCATCCCGGCATCGGGAAGCGATAAAGCTCTGCGCGTTGAGTTTTTCGGCGATACCGTTGAGCGCGTATCGGAGATAAACGTGGTCACGGGCGAGCTTGTGCGCCGTCTTTCATACGCCGCAATCTATCCGGCAACTCACTATGCCGTCTCGGACGACAAGCGCGAAAGAGCGCTCACCGAGATCGAGAACGAGATGAAGGAGCGCGCCGCTTTCTTTGAATCCGAGCATAAATATCTTGAAGCTCAGCGCATTACCGAGCGTACGAAATACGACCTTGAGATGCTTCGCGAGATCGGCTTTTGCTCGGGCGTCGAAAACTATTCGCGAGTGCTTTCCGGCCGCGAACCCGGCTCCACCCCTTTTACCCTGATCGATTATTTCCCGAAGGATTTTCTGCTCTTCGTCGATGAATCCCACGTAACTCTGCCGCAGGTGCGCGGTATGAGCGGCGGCGACACGGCAAGGAAGAAGAACCTCGTTGATTTCGGCTTCCGTCTGCCATCGGCTTATGACAACCGTCCCCTCTATTTTGAGGAGTTTGAGGAAAAGATAAATCAAGCCGTTTTCGTCAGCGCCACCCCGGGCGATTACGAGCGCGAGCATTCCGAGCGTATCAGCGAGCAGCTCATACGCCCCACCGGCTTGGTCGATCCGGAGATCGAGATAAGACCGGTCGAGCATCAGGTGGACGACCTGCTCGGCGAGGTCAAGGCTCGCGCCGAGAGAGGGGAGAGAAGTCTTGTTACCACTCTCACCCGAAAAATGGCGGAGGACCTCACCGACTACCTCGCAGACAACGGCGTGCGCGTTCGTTACCTTCATTATAATATCGAAACCATGGAGCGTACTGAGATCATTCGCGATCTTCGCCTCGGCAATTTCGACGTCCTCGTGGGCATCAACCTTCTGCGTGAGGGTCTGGATATCCCGGAGGTATCGCTCGTTGCCATCCTCGACGCGGACAAAGAGGGCTTCCTGCGCTCAGAAACCTCGCTCATACAAACCATAGGCAGAGCCGCGCGAAACGTCAACGGCAAGGTTATTATGTACGCCGACGGCGTCACAGGCTCCATGCGCCGTGCCATAGGCGAGACCAACCGCCGTCGCAAGGCGCAGAAGGACTATAACGAAGCGCACGGCATAACGCCGCGCTCCGTCGAAAAGAAGGTCGGAGACCTAATTGAGATCGCTCTGCCCGGCAAGGATGAAGAGGACAAGAAGAAGGCTCCCGAAAATAAGCTGAACAAGCACGACCGCGAGGCAATGATAGAAAAGCTGACCCTGGAAATGAAGGATGCCGCTCGCCGTCTCGACTTTGAGCTTGCCGCTTATCTCCGCGATAAAATACGCGCTTTGCGTGAAGACTCCCTAAAATAGAAGGAAAACGAAATGTCACAAAATTTAGTTATAAAAGGCGCAAGAGTTCACAATCTCAAAAATATAGACGTAACCATACCGCGCGATAAGCTGGTGGTGTTGACCGGCCTTTCCGGCTCGGGAAAGTCCTCTCTTGCATTTGATACCATATACGCCGAGGGTCACCGCAGATTCGTAGAATCGCTCTCGTCATATGCACGCCAATTCCTCGGTCAGCTTGATAAGCCGGACGTTGACATGATAGAGGGGCTTTCGCCGGCAATATCAATAGACCAGAAAACAACCTCGAAAAATCCGCGCTCGACGGTGGGAACTGTCACGGAGATATACGACTATCTCCGCCTGCTCTATGCGCGTATCGGCGTTCCTCATTGCCCGATATGCGGAAAGGAGATACGCCGCCAATCCGTCGATCAGATAATCGAAAAGATCGAAACGCTCCCCGAGGGTGAACGAT
>JBJDZD010000092.1:0-1786 GCA_051867815.1 Eubacteriales bacterium
CTCATCGTGAGCCTTGGAATCATCCGAAACGAATCTTCCGCCTCCGCCGCGCATTGCCACGACAAGACCGTTGCGCTCAAGCTCTGCCAGCGCGCGCTGAACGGTGTTCGGATTGACACCTGCCTCTGCCGCAAGGTCTCGAACCGAAAGCATTCTTTCCCCCGGGGTGAGCCTTCCTGCAGCAATTTCAACAGACAATTTCTCTACAATTTGTGTATAAATCGGACGGTCGGAATCAAATTCCCACGCCATAAATTAAGCACCTCGCTTTTATTGTATTAATGTTCTACGACAATTATAGCAAAAGATTTGTGCTTTGTCAATAGTTTTGAATAAAAAAATCCGCAAAATGCGGATTTTTTCAGAAAGTTAACTTCATATCAAACGAGCTTCGCGGCTCTTGGGGCTTTTTGCCGTAGAAGCAAAGCGCGGAATCGTCGCTACGGAAGCTGTGAATTTCAAATTCATCGCCCTCGCGAAGCTCGGAATTGAACCAAATATCAATCCGTTTAAGTGAACCGAGCTTTTCTCTGTCCTCAGCACTCATGGCGTCGTAAACGAAATCGCCGTATTTTGTATTATTTACATGACCAACACCGTCGGTCATGCTCGGGCGTACTTTTCGCACCTCAATGAGCTTTGCATCATCCGTAAGCTTCATTTTTCTTTCCAGATTTTCAAGAACAGTATCTTGCGGATAGCATTTAATAACGGAAAGCTTATTCTTATCAAGGCATATTCTTCGCGTCTCGTTATCGAACAGCGTTGAAACGGTAGCACCGACAGCCACGACTTCATCGTTTCCGTCAAATATCTGAAAATCTCTGCGGAAAGAAGGCAATCTGCCTCCGGAGTGCCAGGTAAGTCCGTAGAGCTTATCACTCGGCATCAGCTGTCTTTTCAGCTCGATCGACGTCGAAAGCAGCACCCAAGAAATTCCATAATCCTCCATGAGGCGCTTTTCGCCCATTTCAAAATAGTCAAGATGCTCCTCAATCATTGCCATGTACATCCGTTGATAAGCGGAGGGTACAAACTCGCCTTTTGAGTTATACATGGAAATATCAATCAAAATATTATGTTTCAGTTCTTTTTCGTTCATTGCATTACTCCCGATTATTATGAAAATATTATACTCATATTTTTTTAACAAATCAAGAATATTAGTTAAAAAATTCAAGCAGCTCCGACGGACCGATGTTCGCCGGAGCTTTGTATTATAACAGTATCAGAACAATCCGCTGATCTTGCCGCTCTCGTCAACGTCAATACGTTCCGCGGCAGGGGACTTCGGCAGTCCGGGCATGGTCATGATATCGCCCGTAAGGGCGACTATGAATCCGGCGCCTGCGGAAAGGCGCAAGCCTCGAACCGTGACCGTGAATCCCTCAGGTGCGCCCGGCTTGGTCATATCGTCCGAGAAGCTGTACTGTGTCTTAGCCATACAGATAGGTAGGTTTCCGTAGCCTGCGGCGGTAAGTCTGTCGGCTTCCTTTTTTGCAGCCGGAGTAAGCATCGCGCCATCACCGCGATAAATGCGGCGAACTATTGTGTTGATCTTATCCTCGATGCTTCCTTCAAGCTCGTAGCAGAACTTAAAATCGCTCGGCTTCTCACAGAGCTTCACGACCTCATTTGCAAGCTCTATGGCACCGTTTCCGCCATCCGCCCAAACCGTTGAAAGCACCGCTTTAACGCCAAGCTCGGCGCATTTGTTGATTACAAGCTCAATTTCGGCATCCGTGTCCGTTGGGAATCTGTTGACTGCAACGACGCAGGGGAGCCT
>JBJDZD010000093.1:0-8738 GCA_051867815.1 Eubacteriales bacterium
ATTTCGGGTGCCGTAGCGCGGCTATGCGAGCTTTCAAACGGCAAGGACACTACGATAGGACATTGGGAAATGGCCGGCATCATTTCCGAAAAGCCGCTTCCCACTTACCCGAACGGCTTCCCCGATGAGGTGCTTGACAAATTCAAGAAAGCGACGGGCAGGGGCGTTCTCTGCAATTTGCCCTATTCGGGAACGCAAGCGCTCACGGATTTCGGTGAAGAGCATCTGAGGACGGGTGACCTCATCGTTTATACCTCGTCCGACAGCGTTTTCCAGATAGCGGCGCATGAGTCCCTCGTTTCGCCCGAACAGCTTTACGAGTATTGCAGGATTGCCAGAAAGATTCTCGTCGGCGAGCATGCGGTCGGCAGAGTAATTGCACGACCCTTTGAGGGCGAGGTCGGTCACTTTGTAAGAACCCCGCGCCGTCATGATTTCTCGCTTGAACCGGCGGAAAGCACCATGCTTGATTCGCTCAAAGCAGAGGGATATGATGTTATCGGCGTCGGAAAGATTCACGATATTTTCGCCGGACGCGGCCTCACCGAATACACTTACAGCGAGTCGAACGCCGACGGCCTTGCCAAGACGGGCGATATAGCAAAGCGCGATTTTCGCGGCCTTTGCTTCACAAATCTCGTTGATTTTGATTCAAAATTCGGCCATCGTCGCGATATTGACGGGTACGCCGCGGCTATTTCGGAATTTGATGCATGGCTCGGTGATTTTCTCCCCGAAATGCGAGAGGATGACGTAATAATTATCACTGCCGACCACGGTTGCGATCCTTCCTTTACCAAGACCACCGACCACACCCGTGAATACGTTCCGATGCTGATAGCCGGTGCTCGGATAAGGTCCGGCGATCTCGGTACGCTTGAGGGCTTTGACAACGTTGCGGCTACCGTTTGCGCGATGCTCGGCTCCGATACCGTTTACGAAGCTCCGGGAGTTGCCGGAATTGTCACGAAGGGAAGAGAGCCGAACGTTGCCGAGCTGCTCGTGCTTGCCGAAAAGGCGCGCCGCAACGCCTACGTTCCGTATTCCCACTTCAAGGTCGGTTCGGCTTTGCTTTCAAAGTCCGGCAAGGTCTATATCGGCTGTAACGTCGAGAACGCCGCATACGGCTCCACGATCTGCGCTGAGCGCAATGCAATGACTACCGCCATCGCCGCAGGAGAGCGCGAATTTTCAGCAATTGCCGTTACCGGCGGAATTAATGACCCGATAGAGGAATGCGTACCCTGTGGCTCGTGCCGACAGTTCATGTCCGAATTCAGTCCGAACGGTGACCTGCTTGTTATAACCGGCAGTCCCCGTCGTCCCAACATCTACACGCTCGAGATGCTTCTGCCGTATTCCTTCGGCGGCGGCGACATCAATTAACCAAAAAGCCTATTGCCGCGGCAATAGGCTTTTTAGACGAAGAAAAGAGTTCCCACATCGAATAATTTATGATTCCCGAGCGAACACAGCTCCGCACCGTGCCGATCCGCAAAGTCCTTGATGGCAATATAATCGGGGTGATCCTCGATTCTGCCGCAGAAATAGAGAGTATTTCCGAACGATCCCGAAGCGCCACCGATAAAACCGTATCCGTAGCCGGGCAGATCAATATACCCCTCGCGTATCAGCAAAGAATCGGGAGCAGCTCGTGCAATTCCGACATCCGCTGTGATGAGTGCGCCGTCCGGGAGCACGGCCGAGGAGCATTTCGCATATCCCTGTGCAACATTGACTACCGAATATCCCTTCTCCTCGGCAACACGCAAGAGCGTCCGGTCGGTGCTCTTTTTTCGGCAAACTATATTCTTACCCGATATCGCCGCACAAAGACCGCAATCGTTCGGATACTTTTCACCTGCCTCGTCATCCGACAGTATAAGCTTCAGGTCGGAGTTGCGGCAGATGAAATCAAGCTCACTTTTGGCAATTTTATAATAAGATCTTCTTGCTATGAGAGAATCCTCAAGGATGAATATGAGCAGGTCGGTGTGCGAGCAAACGCCCACGGAAAGAGCAGGGTCGGGCGGTAGCTTGATGAGTTCAAAATCGCATTTCAAATCGAACCTGCTGTCACAAATACATATCATTTTTCACCTATAAACAGAAAAACAGCCCAAAAGGCTGTTTTTCATTAAGAATCAGGCGTTTTCAGCCTTTTTCATAGTGCGCAGACAACGAGAGCACATGGGAACGGTCTTAACTGTTCCGTCAATGTTTACCTTAACCTTACGGATGTTAGGCTTCCAAGCTCTGTTGGTCTTACGGTTAGAGTGAGAAACCATGTGACCGAAGACAACGCCCTTGCCGCATACACTGCATTTTGCCATTATAAGCACCTCCTTAGGACAATTAAGCCAAATTACATACAACAAACGATATTATACCATAAAAGTTTGAAAAATGCAAGAGCTTTTCAAATATTTTTTGAAAAAAACGAGAATTTTACGAATTATTTTTCTGTGTGAGCTTTATGATGCTCAGAGAAGTCTTATCTCCGATGAAAAAATGTGCATGCACGATATTTGAATGTTCATTTCTCCTATAAGCATCGAGAGCAAGCAGAGCCGGGAGCAGGGCAGGGTCATTGATACTTAGGATGCCCGACACCGCGTATGCGGCGTTCTTGTCTCTCATTGCGTCGGCAATATCCTCATAAAGCGCGTCGCCACCGACATCCGAAACGGTCATGTCGCACCCGAACGCGGGAAGCTTAAAACTCACCGGCGCGCTTTTTTCAATCACTGCGGTACTGTCGCAGGTAAGCACAGCGGCGACGGGCGCGCACAGGTCGTTCCATAGTTTGTGATCAAGCTCAACATTCCCTTCGGCAGCATGCACCGAAATGTTTGTCAGGCGGCATACGGCAGGGGCGCAGGGCACGATACCGCGCTCGGTTGCTATCTCCCAAAGGCGCGCCAGATTCCGCTTGTACGCGAAAATCAGCATAGCAGGTGCCTGAATATCGCATATTGCTTCGGCAAACCGTGACGGTGTCGGCAACAGAGCCGTGTCAAAGAGCGCACCGCTGAAATTCGTGCAAACGTCGGAGAGCAGGCCGCGGTCGGATGCCGGTACTATCTTAGTTTCGGGAAATTCTTTGAGGAATTTTCTGCAAACGAAAGCCGCATCGTCGAAGAACTTTTCAACTGCCCCGCCGTCCTTGGGAGCTATTACAATGCAGGTGTCACCGATTTTTGAACCTGAGATCGGTCTGCCTCCCGAAACGGTAATCGCGTATTTATCGGTATGGACCGTCTCACTTTTGTCGCTGTAAACGGGTGGTGCGAGCCTTTGGCCGGCGAGTGAGATATCAATTCCGCACGCATCTTGTCGGGTTTTGCCCGTAGCGGCAAATTCGGCAAGGGAAACAAGTGTTGGAGCCTTGCTCTCTGTACTCAAGGAAAGATATCTTCGCACAAGGTCGTCGAGCAAAGCTTCAATATCCGGGGTTATGCCGCTCACGGTATCGAGATAGACATCCTGCTTTGCACCCACGGTGCTTCTCTTGCAAGCCGCCAAGGCGAAGAACAGCTCCGCCGCCGTAGGATCCCTGCCTACCTTTTCAAACAGTGCTTGAACCACATGCAGTTCCTCAACGGATGCATCAAGGTCGAATTCGTTCTTTATCTTTTCCAAATAGATATCGTCGCACTTGCGGAATCCCGCAACGGCCCCGATCTTGCGCTGCGGCTTGTTCTCAACGGCGGAATTCGATGCCTGTGTTGCCTCGGAAGTAAGTGTGCCCAGACAAATGCCGTCCTTGTGAGATTTCAGCTTTACCGAATGTATCCGGCCGTGCAGATCGGTCTTGGACTGTACCGCCACTTCAAGGAAATTGGCCGTATGACCGCTTGCCATTCCGTTTGAAAATGTTTCAAACAGCACCTTGACCTCCGGTTCGGTTGCAATTATTTCGTCAAGTATGGAGTCACGGACGGAGTTTTGAATCTCCGTCAGCCTTGCCGCGCGCTCGCGCCTTACTTCAACGGGAACGCTTTCCGGCATCTCAGCGGCAGGAGTACCCTCACGTTCGGAATACGGGAAAATATGCGCCATCAAAAACCGTGCTTCCTTGACGAATTCCACCGTCTGATCGAAGTTTTCCTCCGTCTCGCCGGGGAAGCCGACGATTATATCCGTTGTGAACATCACGTTCGGTATTGCCTCGCGAAGCCTTGCAAGAGCCGCGCGCGCCCCGTCCGCATTGTACTTTCTGCGCATGAGTGCCAGCACGGACGAAGAGCCACTCTGAAGCGAAATGTGAAAATGCGGTGCAAGTGATTTAAGACCTTTGATATCGTTTACAAATTTCTCCTTGAAGAGGGAAGGGTCAAGAGAACCGAGCCTTACGGTGCATTTGCCAGAAACGAAAGCGTCGATGTATTTCAGCAGAGTGCTTAGCTCCACACCGATATCCTTGCCGTAGGATGCGGTTTCGATTCCGGTCAGCACTACCTCTTTGGTGCCGGCATCGACAAATCCGCTGACCTCACGAATAACGTCCTCGTGAAGCTTGGAGCGAACGTTGCCCCTCGCCTTCGGAATTGCGCAGTACGCGCATTTGTTCTCGCATCCGTCTTCGATCTTGATATAGGCACGAGTACGCGGGAATGCTTTGAGGTTCATTTTTTCAAATTCGGCTTCCTCAACGGGAGAAACGCAGATCAACGGGTATTTATCCGTTGAATTGCTGAAGTATTTCTCGATTATGTCAACACATTCAAGCTTCTTTGCGTTTCCGCAAACGGCAATGACTCCTTCAATGCCGGCAAGCTCTTCGGCAGAGTACTCAGCCGTGCAACCGGTAACGATGATGGCCGCCTGCGGATTGAGTCTTGCGGCACGCCTTATCATCTGCCGCGCCTTGCGGTCGGCTTCGGCGGTCACGGTGCAGGTGTTGACGATATAGCCGTCGCAAACCTCTCCGGCGTCACAAACCGTAAATCCGCGGTCGCGCAGGGCCTCCGCAATCGCCTCGCTCTCATATTGATTGACCTTACAGCCAAGCGTAATAATTCCTATTCTTTTGCTCAAGCGAAACCGCCTCCTTTATTTCTTGCATATATTTTATCATTTAAGCGGATAAAAGTAAACAGATATCTTGTAAAAATTCTCGCATTTCCGAAAAAAAGTGCATCTTTTTAATAAAATGTCGAAATAATTCAAAAATCCACTTGAAAAATCTATGATTTGGGAGTATAATATTCAGAGAAACTAATAGCTGATTGCAGAAGTCATTGGTTTTCAATAAAATCGGTTTTTTCGGTGGCTTTGCCGACAAAAAACACCTATTTGACGAGCAAAGCGAGTCCGCGCGCCGAGAGGAGCCGCCAAAACCAAGGGCTTTGGCACGGCGGCTGATAAGCGCGCGTTCCCCGCCGCACGGTTATCAATTGTAAAACGCAGTTTTACAATTGGCTATTTAGAGAAACAAAATTAAGGAGAGTATAAAAATGAGCACACTGCACGTTATTGATCACCCCCTTATTACACATAAGCTTTCCATTATGAGAAACAAAAAAACGGGATCAAAGGATTTCCGCGAGCTTCTCGATGAGATTGCAATGCTTATGGGCTATGAGCTGACCCGTGACCTTCCTCTTGAGGATGTCGTTATCGAAACTCCCATCTGCAAGATGACGGCAAAGAAGATTGCAGGCAAGAAGCTTGCCATCGTTCCCATCCTCCGCGCAGGACTCGGCATGGTTGACGGACTGCGCCGCCTCGTTCCCGTAGCAAAGGTCGGACATATCGGTCTTTACCGCGACCCCGAAACCCACCTTCCCGTAGAATACTACTCTAAGCTTCCGTCCGACATTGATGACAGAATAGTCATCCTCGTTGACCCCATGCTTGCTACCGGCGGCTCGGCTTGCGACGCTCTTGCAATGCTCAAGAGATACGGTTGCAAGAATATCCGCTTTATGGCACTTGTCGGCGCTCCCGAGGGAGTCGCAAAGGTGCAGTCGGAGCATCCCGACGTAGATATCTACATCGCCGCTCTTGATGAAAAGCTCAACGAGCATGCATACATCGTTCCCGGTCTCGGCGACGCCGGCGACAGAATATTCGGAACCAAATAAACTATATCGAGGGGCTGCATGTCAGCCCCTAATTTAGAATTATGAGAATTATTAAGATTGAGAAAAACGATGCCGGCCAGCGTCTGGACAAATTTCTGATCAAAGCCGTCAAGGGCTTGCCGAAGTCGCTAATGTATAAATTCATCCGCACGAAAAAAATCAAGCTCAACCGCGCGCGAACCGAGCCGGATGTTATGCTTACGGAGGGGGACGAGCTGCAACTCTTCATAAAGGACGAGTTCTTTGATTCGCCGGAGAAAGACGTCGGAGCAATCGCGCGAATCGAGCCGAAGCTTGACGTGGTCTTTGAGGATGAAAATATAATCCTGCTCAACAAGCGGCCCGGCGTTCTCGTCCATGAGGACGACGAGGGCAGGGATAATACCCTGTTGATGCATTTGCAGAGCTATCTTTACCGCAAGGGGGAATACGACCCCGATGCGGAGCAGTCCTTTGCGCCTGCGCTTTGCAACCGCATAGACCGCAACACGGGAGGTATCGTCATTGCGGCAAAAAACGCCGCCGCCCTACGCGACATGAATTACCGAATCAAATCCGGGCAGATAGGCAAGTTCTATCTTTGCGCCGTCCACGGCATCATGCCCAAACAACACGATATTCTGAGGGGCTATCTGCGTAAAAACGAGAAGACCAATACCGTTGAAGTTTCCGATGTCAGTCGCCCCGGATGGCGCGAGATCATTACAGGTTATCGCGTTGAAGCCACCAATGGAGGCAACAGCCTGCTTGAGGTCGAGCTTTTTACGGGCAGAACACATCAGATACGCGCACATCTTTCCCACATCGGTCATCCGCTTCTCGGTGACGGTAAATACGGCGTCAACCGCGAAGATAAAAAGAAGGGATATCACTATCAGGCGCTTTATTCCTACAAGCTTCGCTTTAACTTTGAAAAGAGCGGTGATGTTCTCGATTACCTTTCGGGCAGAGAATACCGCCTGCCGCGCGAATCTATCTGGTTTTGCGCCGATTTTGACGGGGGTAAACGATGAAGCTTGATTCATTTATCAGACCCGAGAAGAAGTGGTTGCAGTTCATCTATTTAACCGTTTCCGGAATCATTTCGGGAGTTTGCATGGCGTTTCCGAGCATGACGGGTGCGGTGATTGAATGGATCGCCTTTATCCCGGCCGCGCTCGTCGTTTTTACGGCGGCACAACAGAAAATTAAGCTCTCCCGTGCATATTGGGGTGGCTTCTGGCTGGTCTATTCCCAGCATATCATCGTTTACCATTGGTTTATCAGCTTCTATCCGCTTGATTTTACGGAGCTTTCAAAACCTGCGGCGGCCGGTGTCGTATTCCTCGCAATATTTGGAATTTCGTTCCTTGCGGCAATGTTCGGCGGTGTTTTCGGAATGATGACTGTCGGGATTGCCAAGCTCAAAACAGCGCATAAGCATCCACTGCTCGTTCCTCTTGCCGCCGCCTCGGCTTACGTGCTGAACGAATGGATACGAACCATGTTTTGGTTTGGAGTGCCATGGGGCAGGCTTGCACTCGGTCAGCTGACGGATGGCAAGCCGATATCGGTTCTCTCTGCTTCACTGTTCGGCTCGTACTTCATAGCATTTTTGATTGTCCTTGTTGCCTTCCTGCCGGCTCAAGCGCTTTTCCTAAAAAAATTCAAGCTTCGTCCGGCGCTTGCGGCCCTGCTCGTTGTCGCGAACCTGATAACCGGAGCAGTAATTGCAAACGTGACGCTAAATGAGAAAACGACCGTTAAGGTGGCGGCAATTCAGGGCAATATCAATTCACGCGACAAATGGTACGGAATGACTGACCGCGAAAAATTTGAGTTGTATCTCGATCTCACCGTTTGCGCCGCCGAGGAAGGAGCACAGCTTATTGTTTGGCCCGAAACCACGCTTTCCGACGACTCCTATTTTGAAAATCTTGCCGAATTTTGCCGTGAATATGGGATAAACGTCGTGTTTGGAGCATTTGACAAGAACGATGAGGGTGACTATCGTAACACATTAAAACTAATCGATCATAGCGGCGAGATTTCAGAGACGGTCTATGTCAAGCGTCATCTTGTTCCGTTCGGTGAATATGTACCCATGCGCGATCTTTTCACTATTCTGTTTCCTCCCCTTGCGCAGATATCAATGCTTGAGAGTGACCTTGCCGCCGGGGATGGAAGTGAACTTTTCAAAATCGAGATAAACGGTAACAGCGTTAATTTAGGCGGACTTATCTGTTTTGATTCGATATACGAGGAGCTTTCATATTCCTCCGCAAACGACGGTGCGGAGATCCTTTGCATCGGAACGAACGATTCTTGGTTCCTTGATTCCCGTGCCGTATATATGCATTGTGCTCAAAGCCGCTTGCGCGCCATTGAAACGGGACTTCCCGTCGTTCGCGCCGGAAATACGGGCATTTCTGCAGTCATAACGCAAAAGGGAGAGGTTCTCCGGGAGCTTGACCCTCTGGTAAAGGGGTATATAGTATCAGATATATGCGTTGATTCCGATGAATCAAATTCGTATTTTGCAAACGAAGTATTCCTTTGGCTTTGCGTCCTTTACCTCGGCGCAATTCCCGCGGCCGAACTTGCTGTATATTTATCAAAGAAAAGAAAATAATAAATCACGGTTTGTTGACTTGACAGACCGTGACTTTT
>JBJDZD010000094.1:0-8734 GCA_051867815.1 Eubacteriales bacterium
TATTCGAGGGCGAGGTCAGTGCAACGGCGATCACGGGTACTTCCTTCCTCGGCGGTATTGCAGGCGTTGTCGGCGGTGAGGGAAGCGTTACCAACTGTATCAACCGCGGAAGCGTTTCCAATCCCAACGAACCAAGCGTTGCAGGTGCAATTTGCTACGTCGGCGGTATCGCCGGCGGTGTCGGTGCATCCAGTGCGATCGGTACCGTTGAAAACTGCATCAACTACGGCAAGGTAAGCTCCGTTAATATTGCCGGCGGCGTTGCGGGACGCATTCACGTTGCAAACAGCGTTATAAAGAATTCTTACAGCCTCGGCGAGATCAACGGCCTTAAGGCAGGAGCAGTCCTCGGTCAGCTTTCAAAGGCTTACGTATTGGAGGGCAACGCAGGCGTTTCCTCATTTGATGCACCCAATGCGATCGGTGAGTTCGAAAGCGGCGACGGCTTCAGCCAGCCCGGCGACAGCAACCTCAAGGTTGCTACCGAGAGCGAGATCTCCATTGCGGACGGCTTCCTTGCAGCATTCTCCGAGGTGCAGAACAAGCTTCCCACCTTCAATACCGTAACTCCCGTCGCCCCTGCGGAGACGAGCGCACCCGAGGACACCACCGAGCTTGCGGATGACACCACCGAGGAAAGTACCGCCGGTGACGAAACCTCCGCAGAAGCACCTGCAAATGACGAAACCACCGCTAAGAACGAGACGACTACCTCCACTCCCGAAGGCACGCAGAAGCCCGATGAAGGCGGTTGCGGAAGCATGGTAGGTGCGGCCGCAGTTGTAATCTGCATCATGTCGCTCGGATTCGTACTTAAAAAAGAAAGATGATCATTTTTAATGAAAAATCTCGCTAAAACCATAAATATCCGCATCACAGCGTCGCTTTTGGCGCTTGTGATATTCGCGGCGCTTTTTGCGTCGTGCACGGGCGACGGCATCACAACGGAGCCTCCGATTACCGAAGCTCCCGTCACCTCGTCGGGACTGCCCGAGGGATATACCTTTGCGTTGACGGTGGATTATACCGTCATTCGCCCGGAAAAATCAAATGAGACCGTCAAATCCGCTTCCATAGAGCTGAAAAACGGCCTTTCCGCCCTGTTTGGGGAGAATATGGCAATAACCGATGACTGGCGTGCCCCGGAGGACGGAGCGCTTGAAGTGCTCATCGGCAACACCAATCGCCCGGCGTCGCAGGCGGCGCTCGATGCGCTCGGCGGAGAGCTGAAATTTTCCGTTTCCGTCTCGGATAAGACAGTCGTAGTGGTTGCCGGTAGCGATGCCATTCTGCCATATGCCGTAAGCTATCTGCTTGACGTTGCGTATTTTTACGAGGGTGCGGTCTATCTACCGGAGGGGCTGAATTACGTCAGCGAGACCTTCAAAACGCTTGCAATCGCGGAAAACGGAAAGGCAAATTACGGTATCGTCTATTCGAGATTTGCCAACGATACCGCAAAAGAGAAGTACGTTGCTTTGCAAAGCGCGATAAACGAACTGCTCGTCAATAAAACGCAAACCATAAAGAACGATACGCTTTCCAATGCCGGAAAATACGATTCAAGCAAGCTTGAGATCCTTATCGGCATCACCGATCACCCCGAAAACGCCGAGGGTCGCGCCGTTTACGACTACGACGAATGCGGCTTCTGCGTCGTCGGCAATAAGATAATCATAACGGGCAGAACTCTGCCTGCCACCTTCTATGCGGTGGAGCGCTTTGCCGATCTTTTGCAGGGCTGTCTGACCGATACCGAGAACGGCAAGGAGATCATGCTGCCCTACTCGGAGGCGGTCGTCTGGAAGTACGGAGAGTACGCAAGCGGCGTGCCCGATACAGGTCTGACTCTTACCGAGGCGTACGATTGCGGCGACGGCGTAGTCACCCTGCTCTATGCCGAGGGCGACGGCGCAAGCTACGACGCTTTCATTGCCAAAGCCGCAGAGGATGGCTTTGCGTGCCTTTCCTCTCGTAATGCCGGGAACGAGCGCCACGCCGTGCTTGAATCCAAGACCACGAGAGTTTTCGTCGGCTCGACGGCGGACGGATTGAGGCTGACGCTGGAGCCGGCAACTACGCGCACCTTCCCGAGTGCGGTCGAAGCCGACCCCTATACGACGGAGCTGACCTTTATGCAGTCCGCGCTCAACTATTCGCAGACGAGCGGCAGCACCAACGGTATGTCATACGTTCTTCAGCTGACGGACGGCTCGTATGTTGTATGGGACGGCGGCTGGGCAAGCGACGCGGCGGATCTCTATCTCTATCTCAAGCAAAATGCGCCTAACGGCAGCACGCCCCACATCAGAGTGTGGATTCTTACCCACGCGCACGGCGACCATCAGGGCTGTATGTTGGAATTTGCGGAAAGCTACGCGGACGGCATCAAGCTTGATTACATCGGCGTTAACATCCCTCCCATATACAGCGACAACGAGGGCGCAAGCATCTATTCAAACGGCAAACTGCAAAAAGCCCTTGCGCAGTTCAAGGGCGCGCAGGCACTCAAGCTTCACAGCGGTATGCTTCTCGACCTCCCCGGAGCGGATGTCGAGGTTCTGCTGACTCACGAGGATCTCGGCGTTATGAATCTCCATTCGGAGAAGAGGAACGACCAATCCGTGGTCACGAGGATTATTGCCGAGACGGATAAGGTCCTCCTCCCCGGAGATGCGGAGATCGTTGCCGGCGACTATCTCGTAGCACGCTGGGGCGACTACCTCAAGAGCAATTATCTGCAGGTTGCGCACCACGGCTCAAAGAACAACCCCACCTGCCTTGATTTTTACAAAGTATCCGCACCGAGTTATTGCTTCTTCCCCGGAGCGCAGTCCAGATTTAATGAAAACAGGACAACACCGGAAAATGCATATCTCGTAAATCTTGTGGGACTTAAGAATATCTTCGTCGCAGACGGCGCGGATAAGGTAATTAAACTCAAATAAAATAAGGCGTTGTGTCAAAGCCAAAGGCTTTGACACAACGCCATTTTTAATTATACCACAGGTCTGTCAAAAAGTCAATAGTTTATTCAGCACAATGCCCAATTTCTGCGAATTATACAAAAAATATTTGTATAATTCATGCAGGATGTATATTGAAAAGCCCGAAAAACTGTGATATAATATAATCACAGGAAAGGAAGGTACAGGCCAATGTACAACTGAGTACGGACTGAATATCACGAGCTTGAACCGATAAGCGAGTCCGAGGCGAAGGATCTCGGGTCGTGGGAGAAGCCGGAAGGCAAGTAAGGGGCTTAAGAAAGAAGCCCGAATTGAATATAGATTTAAGTCAAGTCGTGATAGATGAGGTCAGAAAAACAAATTCGTCTTACCGAGTAAAAGAAGCGCATAAAAGCATAAGGTGTTTTCTCCATAGAGAAATTTGCAGTTGATGCTTTTGAATCGTGTGATGAAAGGCAGGACAGACTGATGAAAGAGAGGATTAAAAAGGATGTTAGATACCAAGAGTGAACACAAATGACCCTTGACGGCAGGTGTAAAGAAACCGCTGTCAAGGGTCATTTGGTTCCATTAATATCAATACGAAGGTCATCGCATGCGCCGTCAATCGGCGTTTTTTCTTTTATACAGTTGTCCTTGTGCAATTTGATTTTTCATATTGACTTATACGAGTTTTTGTTGTATAATTAACACAGCAGTACGGCTAACAATACTTCCGAAAAGAGGCAATAGAATGTCACGCAATGCAATTTACGGCGCAGGGTCGCTCGGCACCGTTCTCGGCGCTTACATCACGAAAAACGGCGGTGATATCGATCTTATCAACCGCAACCGCGACCACGTGCGAGTTCTCAACGAAAAAGGCGCGCATATCACGGGAACAGTCGAGATGACCGTGCCCGTCCACGCCATTACGCCCGATGAAATGAGCGGAAAATACGACGTCATCCTGCTTATGACCAAGCAACTGCATAACGCAGAGGTGGTAACCATGCTGCGTGACTATCTTGCGGACGACGGCGTTATCGTCACGCTTCAAAACGGCTTACCCGAGCCGGGAATTGCCGAAATAGTCGGCTCGAACCGAACCATGGGCTGCACAGTCGAATGGGGAGCAACGCTCTCTGCACCCGGCGAGTGCATCCTCACCAGCGATGCCGAAAGTCTTTCCTTCCACATGGGCAAAATGGATGGAATAACCGACGCTCAGGTAGCAAGGGTCAAGGCTCTGCTTGAGCTGATGTGTCCCGTTCACGAGGAGGATAACCTTATGGGCGCACGCTGGTCGAAGCTCTTGATCAACGCCACCTTTTCGGGTCTGGGTACCGTTGTCGGCGGCGTTTTCGGTGACGTTTCGGAAAATAAGGCCGCGGCGAAGGTCGCAGTTCGTTGCATGAAGGAGTGCATTGACGTCGGTCACGCCGCAGGCGCGACCTTTGCCCCGGTTCAGGGCAAGAATATAACCGCCCTGTTCTATTACAAGAACGCCTTAAAACGCGGTATTGCAACCATGCTCATTCCCGTTGCCATGAAGAAGCACCGCAATATCGAGCCTTCAATGCTCCAGGACCTCAAAAAGGGTAAGCCCTGCGAGGTTGACGCCATTAATGGCGTGGTTTGCGATTGGGGCAAAAAGTGCGGTGTTCCCACACCGATAAATGACCGCATAGTCGAAATTATTAAGAAAATTCAGTCGGGCGAGCTGAAAGCCGCGCCCGAAAACGTCAAGCTTTTCGACGAGGTGCTCTGACGGGCACATTTTGCAAGGTAAACCGAAAAAATTTACATAATTAAGGAGAGAGCCATGAAAAAACTGATTACGATCCTGTTGATTGCCGCAATGCTCGTCCCCGTGATGACCTTTACGGCAGGGGCGGCGGAGATTGAAAATCTCTACAAAGCATCCGAAGCAAAGATGGGCATTCCCTCGTCAAGCACGCTGGACGGAGCGTTTTCAAACAACGCAAACTACTTCGGCTCCAATGCCGTTGCCGTTAAAGAGGGCGACGTGGTCACCTTCGGCCCCGTTTTTGTTGACCAGAGCTACTATCTCACCGCTTACAAGGCGAACGGAAGCTGCAAGATCCAAAAGGTCACGTATGCGGACTGCACCGAGGTTGCGGTTCTGAAGAACAATGCCCGTATCGTCAAATGGACGGTTCCGTCGGATGTTGCCTACATCCGCATGGCGACATCGCAGATGTTCCGCGACAGCACCGTTATTACGGTCAATAATGAATTTACCCCCGAGGAATATTTTGCCTGCATGAAAAAGGCCGGCACGAATGTTGATTATCTGCTCGGCACGGCGGCGAGCGGCACGCTTGACAATAAGTTTCCGAAGACGATGAAGGTTTTTGCCGGCAGAACGGATGCCTCGGGCGGCGAGATCGCATCCACGTCGTATACCTCGAGCGATTATATTCCCGTAAAGGACGGCGACGTACTTTATTTTGCGGCGGCGGTACTGACGCAGGGCTACCACCTGACGCTCTATGATGCAAATAAGAAGGGAACGACCAACGTCAACAGCAAGTACATGGTACTTACCGAGGATATCGGCAGGGGTTACGGTATTTATTCGTATATGATACGCCCGGGTACGGCGTACGTTCGTGTGGTTGCGGCAACCGGTGTATGGAATGATGAGATCACCCTTGCAACGGTCAATCAGCCCTTCAACGGCGACGATTACCGCGCGTTTTTCAACATTACGGTCAGCGACAAGCCCACGCGCGAAAGCGTGCTTTGCGGCAAGAGCGCGCTCTTTATGGGCGACTCTATAAGCTACGGCGCAGGCGACACGCTCTCCTATATCACGCCCGGAAGAGCGTGGGCGGGCAGGATCGGCACTTGGACCGGCCTTGAGGTGACCAATGCATCCGTCAGCGGCTCCAAGGTCAGCTTCCTGCGCGGCGATGACAAGGCAAAATGGCACTTCACGCAGTTTGAGAACAACAAGGGCGGCAGCTTTGACATGGTCGTCATTCAGGGCGGCGTAAATGACGCGCGTCACGAAAGAACGGTCGGTGATATCCTCGACGTCAACACGGCGGAGGATAAGCTGGAAAAGGAGATCGACACCTACATCGGCGGCCTGCAATGGCTTTTCCACAACGTCAAAAAGACGTGGCCCGATGCCAAGCTCTTCTTCATTGCAAACCATCGCCTGAACGGTCACAGCACGGGCAACGCAAAGAACATGGCGCCGTATTTCGATAAGGCGCGCGAGCTTTGCGAGCTTTACGGCTTCGTTTTCATCGACCTTTACAACAACGAGGAGCTTGAGAGCAAGTTGCAGACGGACACAACCAAGTACCTCCCCGACACGCTCCACCTCAACGCTGCGGGCTACGAGATCATCACGCCCTACATTCTTGAGGCGCTTGAAGCGGAGTTTACTCCCGAAACGGTCGACACTACTGCCGAACAGACAACCGGTGCGGCGCCGATCGAAACCTCCGGCGAAGCACCGGATAGTACCGGGGGAGACACCGAGCCTGATGATGACGGTTGCGGCTCAATGTTAAACGGCATGGCGATCATAGCCGTCATAACCCTCGCCGCCGCGGCGGTATCGAGAAAGAGAAAGTAAATAAAAAACACGGTCGGGCACACGCCCGACCGTGTTTTTTATTATCAGAGCTTATATTTTTCAAGCCTTTTGAGTATCAGTCCGGCGACAAAGCCGATGATGATGCCGGCAATCGTGCCGCTTACGATAAGTATGGGAAGATAGTACGCTATCTGTGCCGTTTCCATGAGGATACAGGCGGTAATTATCTGCCCGACATTGTGCAGTATTCCGCCGACAACGCTGACGGTGACCGGCGCGAAAAGCCCCGTTTTTTTGAGTAATATCATGCCGATAAGGCTGAGCGTCGCTCCGGCAAGGGAGTAGATTATCGAGAGGGGATTTGCAAAGAGCAGGCCGGCAAGCAGCACGCGGATGATGCTCACGACGGCGGTCTCCTTCGCACCCACCTTGTAAAGCATGAACACCATAACAAGGTTTGCAAGACCCACCTTAACGCCGGGTACGGCGGCAAGGGGCGGTATCTGGCTCTCAACGAAGGACAGTATCAATGAAAGCGCAATGCACATTGATAAAAAAGCAACTTTTTTCGGTTTCATGTACCGTCCCCCTTCTTTTATCGGTTTTTGCCGGTTGTAAAACGCAGTTTTACAGGTGGGCTTTGTCAGCTGATAAGGTCAACGCCGTCATCCGCACCCAAAACGGTGACGGTCAGCTTGTTCGGCAGGCAGGTGATGGTCTCGCCCGTGCGGTGTATCTTTCCTTGCTTTACGCAGAGGTGGTCGGGGCAATCGGCGTCGCAGAGCCACGCCTTGCCGTCCTCGATAACGAGGATGTTGGTCCCGCCGTTCAGCTCATAGGTGCCGTTTACGGCGAGTGAGTATTCGGCGACCGGGGTGCCGTCAACCTTGACAACCACGCGCGCGCCCTCCTCCCGGGTCAATTCGACCGCCAAGAGGAGCAGAGCGGCGACGATCAAAACGCCGGCAATAAGAATGATATCTCTTTTTTTCATTCAGAAGTTGAGCGCGAGGAGCGCAAGCGCAATCATGCCTGCAGTCAAAAGCGCAATGGGAAGCCCGCGGAAGGACTTCGGAAGAGCTTCCTCGTCTATATGATCGTGTAGCCTTGAGAAGAGCGTCATCGTAACGGTCAGGCCGAGGCCGATCGCTACGGAGGTGATAACGGATTCAAGAAAGTCGAGGTGGCAGTTTTCAATGCAAAGGCCGAGAACCGCGCCGTTGATGGCGAATTTCTTGAAGTCCGCGCGGCAATAGCCGTCGAGGAGCTTCTTTGCAAGCAGATGCAGGGTCATGACAACGAATATCAGCACCATCACGAACGCCATCGTCTGCATATATGGCACTTTTTCGAGCAGGTAGGCGTTGAGCGGCCAGCAGATGAGGTTGCATATAACGATTACGACCGTCGTTCCGAGGCCGAGGACGATGCTCTTCCTCGTTGAGCGCTCGTTTTCAATGACGGCTCCGGTGCCGAGGAAGTGCAGGAGCGCGTAGTTGTCGGAGATCAAGCCTGCAAGCAGGATTCCGAAAATCATTTCAAAGGTAAGCATTATTCATCGTCCTCCTTTACAAGATGCTCGGCAACCCCGGTGATCTTCTTGATAGCCGCAAGGGTTATAGAGAGGAAGAGATAGCCGCCGAATGCGCCTGCAAACGCGGAAACCTTGTAGTTTGCGAGGAAGGAAATCTCGTTGCCCCAGAAGGTTGCATTTCCGAGAATCTCGCGGAAGAGTGCGCAGACGACCATGATGAATGTCAGAAAGATGCCGGTTGCAATTGCGGTCCTTATGGAATTAAGCTCGCCGTTTTGGTCGGCGACCTCCTCAGCATCGCGGTAGATAACCGCGCTGACGGCAAGAGCCGGCAGGTGAACGTGGAGCATGTCAACGACACCGGGGAAGAATGCCTGCATGAGCATATCGACAATGGAAACAAATCCGGTGATGATCAAGAGGTAAACGGGAAGCTTTGCATATTCGGGGATGATCTTGTGGATTGCGGAAACGACGATGGAGGTCAGTACCATGGAAACGAGAACCGCCGCGCCCATGCCGAGTGCGGCACGGATATCGGAACTGGATGCCATTACGAATCCCGCGCCGAGGACAAGCACCATTGAGGGCGTGCCGCGAAGGAGGCAGGACTTAAAGAACTTTTTCATTATCAGTTACCTCCTTTGAGCGTTTTGTATGCCGCAAAGACGTCAT
>JBJDZD010000095.1:0-8723 GCA_051867815.1 Eubacteriales bacterium
GAAAGAAGAATGGAAGTCTGCTACATGGGCTGCATCGGATGCGGAGACTGTGCAGACAACTGTCCTAACGATGCAATTGAGATGGTGGACGGACACCCTGAAATCGACCACGAGAAGTGCCTGAATTGCGGCGTTTGCAAGTACGTTTGCTCAAGAGGCCTTATCGTAGAAAGAGAAGTACCTGAATACAATTACCTCCAGCGTGAGGCAATGGGAATAGAAAACTAGGATGAAAGGAGAGAAAAACATGAGATCCAGAAAAACAATGGACGGCAATACAGCTGCTGCACATGTTGCATATGCATTCTCGGAAGTAGCAGCAATCTATCCTATCACTCCATCATCCGTAATGGCTGAAAATGTTGACGCATCATCGGCTTTGCCGACAAAAACAGAAAGCAAGGGCAAAGCCCTTGCTTTCATTAAGTATTCGGGAATCAGTCTCTCTTCTTGATTACGAGAGCGGTGCCGAGGATAGCGATGATTACAGCGGTACCTGCGATCATGGAGCCACATCCATTGGGTTCCTGGGTAGTACCTGTGGTCTCGTTGCCTTCGGGAGCCTTGGTGGTATCGTTGCTTTCGGGAGCCTTGGTGGTATCGTCGACTTCGGGAGCCTTGGTGGTATCGTCGACTTCGGGAGCCTTGGTGGTATCGTCTTCTTCCTCGGTGGTCTGGCAGTAGTCCTCGGGCTGGTTGCCGTTCTTAGCGGTCTCGCCGTCAAGAAGAACGAACTTGCCCTCGATAGCTACTTCGCGACCTGCGGGATACTGGTCACCGTCAGCGCCGAGCTTCTGATAGAATGCATAGAAGTTGCCTACGTTAACAGGTGCGTCGTCCTGCATGTATGCAGGCTTCATATCATCATCCTTGATCGCCTGGTCAGCTGCCGCGTTACAGAGAGCTGCAACCTTACCGGAGGTGATGTCCTCAAGGGTAACCTGGATGATCTCATTTTCCTTCTCTGCGATGGGACGTCTCTGAGCTACGTTGGACTCAGCGGAAGCCCAAGAGAAGAACTCATACTGGGACTTGTTGAGAACGTAAATGTGCTGAACGTCATACTGAGAGGAGTCAGCAGAGGAGCAACCTACGAAGATGCCGTTGGGGGAATCGGAAAGTGCACCGTCACGGCGAGTGATAGAACCGGTGTCGATGTTGTACTTAATGGTGGTGTAAGTGGAGTTGGTGTAGGAAATGAAGGGAGAGCAGTAGTCCCAAAGGCTGGATGCGTCATTGTTGTCGTTGGTTCTGCCGTAAGTAAGGTTACCGGTGTTAACGGAGAACTGAATGTCAACCCATGCAGTACCGGAAGCAAATGCATAGCTGATAAGACCGCCTACTTCATAACCGCCGGTGATATCGCCGTTATTCTGGCAACCCCAAACCTTGTACCAAGCAGAGTTGCCGGAGCCGCCGATGTAACCGAAGATACCTGCAGCGTTGTCGCCGCTGGTGTGGTAAGTGCTAGTGCCGTCGTCCGAAACCTTTACGTGTGTGCCGACGGTGGTGACCTTACCGTTGTTTACGCAGTTATAAGCCTCTGCACGTGCAACGCCGGTCTTAAGGCCGGGACGACCAACCATGCCGGCTGCGATGGGGAGCATACCCTTAGCTTCGAGGTTACCGTTGTTTACGCAGTTGTAGAGAACTACGGAGTTGATGATACCGCCCATGCCGCCTACGCGTGCTTTACCTTCGTTTGCAGTACCGTCGGTGTCAACGGAGATGTTACCGTTGTTTACGCAGTCAACGAAAGTGCAGGGATCCTGGAGTTCGAGGATGTTAGCTACGATACCGCCCGCAATGAGACCTTTACCGGTTACGGTAATGTTCGCATTGTTGGTGACGTTGGTAGCGTTGAAGCCTTCGGTGGAGTTAACAGCAAAGCCTGCTGCATCCTGGTCAGCGAAAACGATCTCGCCGTTGATGGTGAGGTTCTTAACTTCGCCGGAGAAGTCAAGGAATACGGGAGCAGTTACGGTCAGGGTGTGGCCGTTACCGTCGAAGGTGCCCTTGAAAGCGTTCGGATAGGAACCTGCGAGGGTGATGTCGGAATTCAGGTAGTAGTTACCCTCAGCCGCCATGTTCATGAATTCTTCAGCGTTGTTGATGGCAGTTCCTTCGGGAGCAGCGGATACGGGGATCGCAACTGCGAATACCGAGAGGACCATGATTACGCTGAGGATCACGGAAAGTGTCTTGCGCATGATAATTTACCTCTTTCATGTGTTTTTTTCATACCGATAAGGTATTCGATATGGTTCAAGTAAATTATAGCACAAACAGGTAATTTAGTCAATACTCTTTTTGCAAATTTGTCGTAATTGAATAAATTTTTAGTTTACTTTTGTTGGTTTTTAACAAATTGCACATTGGCGGATAATATTAAAAAGCACCGCTTTCCCGGTGCTTTGTGTTATTTAAGCTCGTCTAATACACGAAAGTCCGTCTTTAAGTAGGTCAGCGGTGAGATCGAGATACAGCCGAGCCTGACGGCATCCGTATCCACGCTCTTATCTGCGCGATAGTCGTGCGCGAGGACGGCTGTGGGCAGGTACATGTCTCCCCCGACCGCGGGATAGAAGTCCGAATAGTAAACGCCGCCCTGTCCGGTTATCACGATCTCGCCAGGCTCGTCGGGGATGTTTACATTATATATATCGCATTTTGAGAGCAGGTCACGCTTGACGAAGTAATCGTAAACGCGATCGAAATTCGCCGCCGCGGCGCCAAGACCCGTTGCGCTCGTTGATACGGCAATACCCTTAATTCCCTGCATTGCCGCCTCGCAGACCGCACCGACCGTGCCGGAATAGTTTATATCGTATCCGACATTCATGCCGCGGTTTACGCCGGAAAGGACGAGGTCATATTTCCTCTTCAGGCCGAGAACGGCAAAGCGAACGCAGTCCGCAGGCGTTGACGAAACGCAATACGCCTCGACTGCACCATCGTATTCGACCTTCGTTGCCTTGAACGCTTTGTGCAGTTCAAGACCGATACTCTTTCCGCTCTGCTCGACCTCCGGAGCGAAAACGGAGACCTCTCCGAGCTTCCGTGCCCAATCTGCCAGCGCGCGAATTCCCTCGGCACGGATGCCGTCGTCATTAGTAATCAATATTCTCATAGCCAATCCTCGTTGTTTTCCTTGTAATCCTTGAGCTTTGCGTCCGCATCCGCAAGGAGTTTTTTTATCTCGCTCTTTCTCAGAAGTGTTGCACCGCTGGCACAATCGTGACCGCCGCCGCGGTATTTTTCCGCGATATCATTGACTGTGACAAAGCGCGAGCGCAGACGAACGCGGATGGTACCGTCCGAGCTGTCAATAAAGGCGATCCATATAAGGCTTCCACGGATGGAATCCATGTATGAAACGCAGGCGCTCGCCTGCTCCGCGGTAAGAGAGAACTGCTCCTGCATCTTTGCGGTGACGTGGATGTAGGCAACGCCGTTCTCGGTGCGCTTCATATTTTTATATACATGCGCCTTGAATTTCAGCTGCTCGTAATCGTCGATATATAGATTTGCATAGAGGCGGTCGGTGTCAACGCCTGCCTCAAGCATCAGAGCCGCCGCGCGCATGGTATCGGGAGAGACGGAACGGAAGCGGAAGCGGCCGGAATCCGTGACCATGCCGGTGTAAATATAGGTCGCCGCCTGTGCGCTGAGCTTAAGCTCATCGCGGAATTCACCCCAGAAGCGTGCAATCATCTCACAGCACGAGGAGGCATTCTCCTCCACCCACATAATGTCGCCGTAGGGGTCGACGGGAATGTGGTGGTCGATCTTTACGACCTCGCGGCAAAGGCGGAAGTTTTGATTTGATACCCTTTCGGCAGTTCCCGTGTCGAGAACTATGGCAAGTGCGCCGTCGAAACGGCTCTGTTCGATCTCATTAACATCGTGGCCGAGGAACGCAAGATAATCGCATTTCTGCCAATCCGCGATCTCGACCTCCTTTTCCGGGTAGCTCAAGCGCAATATCTCGCGCAAGCCCTTCGTAGCACCGATGCAGTCGCCGTCCGGGCGGATATGGCGGAAAAGGAAGATGCGGTCGTATTTCTTGATCTTATCAAGAACGGCAAGCATTAATTCTCTGCTCATTCTCCCACCTCCGCCATCTTATCGAGGTCGGCAAGCATCCGCATTGCCGTTTCTTTGTCCGGGACGGTGGCACCGCTGGCCTTTTTGTGGCCTCCGCCGCCGTACTTGACCGCAACGGGGTTGATGTTGTATTTGCTTGACCTTATCTCGCAGAGAACGCCGTCCTGTGATTCCGTGAAATTGACCCAAATGTCCACGCCGCGTATCTCCGCCATGGTTCCTACCATGCCGCGCGAGATGGTGAAGGTGTCCGCGCCCGTGGCTTTTGCTTCCTCGAGCGTGGTGTAGATATAGGCAACGTTATGCTCCGTGAAAGCAATTTTGAGTACGAACTGAGCCTTGAGTCGGATATGGGAAAAATCGTCCGCATAGAGATTGCGGTAGATATCGTTTGTATCAAAATTCTGCTCACAGAGGTACGCCGCGATGCGGAAGGTCTGCGAGGTGGTTGAATCGTAGCGGAAACGGCCGGAATCCGTGACCATGCCCGTATAGAGCGACTTTGCCGCGAGGGAGGTCAGGCGCAGACCGTTTGCCTGCGCAAATGCGGCAACCAAGCCGGCACAGCTCTCGAAAGACGTGTCCGTCAGCTCAACATCCGCAATTTTTTCGCAGAAAATGTGGTGATCCATACGGACCGTCTTTGCCGCGAGGGTGTAGCGATCGTCGCTGATGAGAGCCTTTGCCGAGGTGTCGAGAATAACGGCAAGCGCGCCCTCATAGACCTCGTCGCCGATCTCATCCATGGTCGAGCCTTCCATGAAGGAATATCGCTTTGCGGCGTCACCGACCGTGTATATCTTCTTTTCGGGGAAATTTTCCTCAAGTATCAGGCGCAGGCCTATCTGGCTTCCCAGCGCATCGCCGTCCGGATTGGTGTGTCTGTGAATGATTATCGTTTCGTAGCGCAGGATCTCCTGCAATATTTCCTTAAACATACTTTCTCCTTCTCAATCAAAATAGCCCACGTATTCGACCCTGTATTCGCTCTCGGGGAACAAATGGCGGTGCAGCTCGATAAAGTAATTATCCGTCATGCCTGCGATATAATCGACCACTATCTGGTTCGGCTCGCAAAGCTCGTATGGTGCGCGGCGCTTGTAATAGGACTTGTTGATAACGTCAATGTGGTGCGTATATATGGGTGAGGTACGGTCACCGACGAGCAGGTCGCCGAGCAGGCGGTCGTATATCTCCTCCATCATGGGCTTTACGGTCGTTTTGAGCTTGGCGCGCGTGGCGGCGTTTTCATAGATCATGGCGTAATTATCGCGTTTTGACGCCTTAAGAGCCTCAAAATGCTTGGTGTCAAGCTTTATATAGGGCTTGCCGTAGCTGTTTTCAATGATGTTGACCACGAGATTGTTTATGATCTCGGCATTTATGGAGCCGATGTCGTAGCTCTTGAAGGCATCCTCGGAGACGACCTTTGCGCGAGCGGCATCCTGGCGGTCCTTTCCGAGATACGCTATGATATCCGAAAGGCGAACCACACAGCCCTCAAGAGTGGAGGGGCGGCAGGTATGTGCAAACTTTCTGTCCTCATAGCATTTTTGAATGATCTCGTCGAACTCCTCAAAGCCGGAGATCGGCATGGGGGAATACTCCTCAAGCTCAAATTCGCCGTCGTGGAAGGCAATGCCGGAAAGCGTTTCCAGGCTGATATTCAGCGGAAAGACCGTATCAAGCACACGCACGGAATGGATATTGTGCATAAAGTACCTTCCCGTGTGCGCAAAATAAATGTCGTTGAGGTAGACCTCGCCCGTGTGCGCGAAGGGCGGATGACCCATGTCGTGCCCGAGTGCGATAGCCTCTATGAGATCGAGATTCAAATTGAGCGCTGCGCCTATCGTCCTCGCTATGCGCGAGACCAGCTGAACGTGAAGGCTGCGGCGCGTTATGTCGTCGTTTCTGATAAGCGAAAAGACCTGCGTTTTATCCGTATATCTGTTGTAATACGGGCAATGAAGTATCTTGTCGATATCGTGCACGAAGGGCGGCCGCCAAACGCTTCCCCTGTCCTTGGCAAGGCTGTCGCGCCTGGTTATTGCCGAGTTTTCAAAACCCATTTTTTCATAGCTTCCCGTCAGCTTCTCCGCCTCGATACGGCGCGAGAGAGCATCCGAAAGCACTTCGTATTTTAACATATTTTCTCCGATTATTTCAATTTTATGGACTTGGCCCATTCAATAAAGCTTGCGCGGTATTCCTCATAATCCGAGGGAAAGGCGCCGAACTCAAAGAGGAACGCGCCTTCATCGTCGCGCATGAAGACGGTAAAATATCTGCAGGTGTATCCGCCCTCGGATATTGCCGTGCACTCAACGACCTTCAGGCCTTCAACGACCGCAAACTCGGCGGTGGATGGGAAGCAGCCGAATTCCTTGAGCATGGCAAGGAACTCGTCATCGCTCATGCCCTTAACGCCGGTGTAACTGTCGAAGCAGTATTCATATACGGAAACACAACATTTATCCGCATTGAAAAAATACGAACCATTCTCAACTTTCGCTTCAAACTCGGAAGAGAGAGTGATATCAAAATCGGCACAATTAAAGGTCTTGGGCAATCTGAAATTCATCAAAGCGGTCAATACGATACCGATGACGACGGGAGCTGCCACCGCAACGATAACCTTGAAGCGCGTGCTGTAGCGGCTCTTGCGTTTTTCCTTGTCGCCGGGTCTGTGGAAGCGGAAGGGGTTGCCGTTTTCGTGGTCGAACACGCG
Organism: Eubacteriales bacterium; assembly: GCA_051867815.1. Taxonomy (GTDB): domain Bacteria; phylum Bacillota; class Clostridia; order Oscillospirales; family CAG-272; genus CAG-390. The sequence continues at coordinate 6,839 of JBJDZD010000095.1, forward strand.
CTTACCGCTGATCTTGAGGTCGGTATCGCCCTCGGGGACGATACAACAGTCGTTGCGAAAGTGCCTTGATGCTTTAACGGCGGTAATATATACTTCAGTAGCCTCGTTGCCGATCTCAAAGGAAACGGTTTCGCCGTTCTTGATATAGCCGACGAGCCGGCAGGGCGTTTCGTTGATGTTTACCTTGCCTGCGGCCTTGTCCTCGACCCAAACGCAAAGCTTACTCGCGCAGCCGACGAAGCTCTTATCTCTGGTTAAATAAACTTTTCTCATTATATTATACCTCCGAAGAACATTACATCCGATAATGCTGCGGTTCGTATTTCTGCGTATTTTCTCCGATTATTTCAGTTTAATGGACTTAGTCCATTCAACAAACATTGGGCGATATTTTTCGTAATGCTCGGGGAAGGAGCCGAATTCAAAGATGAACACGCCCTCCTCGTCGCGCATGAAGACGGTAAAATACTTTCCGAGATTTCCGGAGTCGGATTCCGTCACATACTCCACGACGGAAAACCCTTCCACGACCGCAAGCTCTGCATCGGATGCGATAAATCCGCTCTCCTTAAACAGGTCAAGCAGCTCAGCGTCGTTCATTCCCTTGAGATTGGCGTACTCGTCGTAGTCATATTCAAAAACGACAAGGGAGCATTCATCGGAAAGGAAGTAATATTTTCCGTCCTTAGCTTGCGCCTCGAACGCGGTAGAGAGAGTGATATCAAAATCGGTGCAGTTGAAGGTTTGGGGCTTCTCGATATTCATGAAGACATCAAAATTCAAAAGAAGGCCTATGACAACACCGATGATAATGCAGAGTACCAAAATAAAAACGCCCTTGACGTTAGAGCGCTTGCGGCTCTTGAGTATTTCCTCGTCGGTGATGCCGTGGAAGCGGAAGGGATTGCCGAGTCCGGGATTATACGTGCACTTGCCGCCGATCTCAAGATCTGCATCTCCCTCGGGAACCGGATAATAGTCGTTGCAATAGTTCTTTGACATCTTATCGGCGATAACGTATATCTTGGTTGCTTCGTTGCCGATCTCAAAGGAAACGGTTTCGCCGTTTTTGACGTATGCAACGAGCCTGCAGGGCGTTCCGTTGATATTTATATCGCCGGCGGCACCGTCCTCGACCAAAACGCGAAGCGTGCCAATACAGCCGACGAAGCTCTTATCTCTGGTTAAATTAACTTTTCTCATTGAACAATACCTCCAAAGCATATTCAATTTAAGTATACCATAAACGGCATCAAAAGTCAACCGCTTTTACGACAAAAACGGGCAATCTGCGCGAAAACAGATTGCCGTGATTTGTCAAAAAATATATAAATATGGCAAAGAATTCATTTTGTGCGTTTACAAAAAGTACGCTTTTTGTAAAAAGCACGACCGGGCTTTCGTTTTGTATTTACAAAAGCCGGAAAAAGCGGTATACTATATATGCGACACTCAAAATTGGAATTTTATACCCATGATGAGAAAAATCAACAAAAACCGAATGTCATACCGTTAATTGTTGAAGAATTAGGTAGTATCATATCTAATCGAGTACAAAACAATTACGGGTATGGCTTTGTTTTTGTTGATTGTAAAGAGTGTAGCAGCTTTCAAGAGGATATGTACTGCGGTGTCGTCACGAAATGGGCGGCACCTTATTTTTTATATCGGATACGGAGATATTTCCGTGCTTTTCGGCTTGCTTTTATGTGAGGGGACGAAATAGGTACCCACCCCTCCCGTCCCCTCCCGTAAACCGGGAGGGGATGCCTGTTTGCAGAGGAATTTTGTTTGAGCATTCTGCCTTTTCCCGATATCCGATAATTCTGCATCGGCTGAAAGGGACACCACCCCCAGCCCCCTCCTCGTAAACCGAGGAGGGGGA
>JBJDZD010000096.1:0-8609 GCA_051867815.1 Eubacteriales bacterium
CCCGCCACCTCAACCTTGGCAAGGTTGCGCTCTACCAAATGAGCTAAATCCGCATAGGTGGTGCCTCGAGTCGGAATTGAACCAACGACACGTAGATTTTCAGTCTACTGCTCTACCAACTGAGCTATCGAGGCATGATCGGTATAGAACAGCCGAAAAATCAATGATGGCGACCCGGATGGGGCTCGAACCCACGACCTCCAGCGTGACAGGCTGGCGCTCTAACCAACTGAGCTACCGGGCCATCATGGTGGGAACAATAGGGCTCGAACCTATGACCCTCTGCTTGTAGGGCAGATGCTCTCCCAGCTGAGCTATGCTCCCATTTTTGTGCCTTATCGGCGACGGGTATTATTATATCATAAGTCTTTCCATTTGTCAACACTTTTTTGAAAGTTTTTTTGATTTTTTTCTGTTTTTGATGATTTTTTTGATTTTGCTTAAAATTCGGGCGGCTTTCGGTCTTTTTTGTGTTCAAATCGACAAAAAGCTCTTTACATTTGCTTTTATTTATTGTATAATATATATTACAATAATATGCTCTCATCCTCTCGGAGGTAACATGAAGTTTCAAAAATTGATAATTTCGGTGATTTTGTTTTTGCTGATATTTAATATGAGCGCATGCGGCGGCGGAGCAGAGCTTTGCCGCATTGAAGGCGCGGATGCTACCTTCGTCATTTACGGCGGCGCAAACGCAATTACGCGCGTCGAGGTAGTCAGCGGCGGCGAGACGGTCGCGTCCGTTTATCCCGATTACCGCGTCAACGATCCGTGGCTTGATGAGGATAAAGAGAATTACGGCTTCGCACTCTGTGATCTCAACGGCGACGGCATTCAGGATTTCGTTATCAAGACGGTGCGCACGACCGGCAAGGAGAGGTATTTATTTTATGTAAATAAAAACGGCGAATACAGGCTTGAGGACGCGCTCTCGGATGTCGTTGCGCCCGTTTTCGGGGACGGCAGGGTGAGCGTGACGACACTCGTCCGCTACAATCAGCCGTCGTACCCGGGCGAGCCGCCTATGTACGAGCTGCGGCAAGAGGAAACCATATACGGCTGGAGCGATTACGGCCGCCTTGAGATAAAGCAGGTCAACCGTTACAGCTATTTTTCCGAAACGGACATCTATCGCTATTCCATTTTGCTTCCCAATGATGAGGGCGAGCTTGAATCCGAATCGGACGAGTGGATAAATCCCGATAAGCTCGACGACCACGGTCTTAAGCCGTTAAAATAAATCGAAAAATACTTCGGATTTCCGGGAACTTTTCGACAGAAGATACGTCTTAAATAATGTAAAATATACAGGAGATGCAGAATATGAGTGAACAGAAAACAGCAATAATCATCGGCGCAGGTCCTGCCGGACTTACTGCGGCGTACAAGCTCCTCAAGGAGACCGACATCAAGCCCATAATCCTTGAAGAAAGCGAATTTATAGGCGGTATTTCGCGTACCGCGCGCTACAACGGTAACCGCATGGATCTCGGCGGACACCGCTTTTTCTCGAAGAACGAGGAGGTGAACGCCCTCTGGCGCGAGATGATGCCCCTGCAGGGCGCGCCCTCGTACGACGACAAGAAGCTCGGCGTGGAAAAGGAGCTTGCCGAGGGCGGTCCCGATCCCGAAACTGAGGACAGAGTGTTCCTTTTGCGCAACAGAATCTCCCGTATTCTGTTCCTTCATAAGTTCTTCGACTATCCGATATCGCTCAAGCCCGAGACCTTCATCAACATGGGCTTCGTTCGCACCGTGAAGTCGGGATTCGGCTACCTCGGAAGTTGTATTGTCAAGAAGCCCGAGGATTCGCTTGAGAATTTCTATATCAACCGCTTCGGCAGACCTCTCTACGAGATGTTCTTTGAGGACTATACCGAGAATCTCTGGGGACGCCACCCATCGCAGATCTCCGCGGATTGGGGCGCACAGCGCGTCAAGGGACTATCCCTTATGAAGGCGGTATGGAACGTCATCTCAAAGCCCTTCCGCTCCAAGGACAAGGTTGAGACCTCGCTTATCGAGCAGTTTTTCTATCCGAAGCTCGGCCCCGGTCAGCTTTGGGAGGCACTTGCTTCCGACATTGAGAAAATGGGCGGCGAGATCGTCATGAATTGCTCCGTAAAGGATATTAAGGTTGAGGACGGCAGAGTAGTCAGCGTTACGAGCGCGGACGGTCGCACATTTGAGGGCGATGAGTTCTTCTCGTCCATGCCCGTACGGGATCTCGTCCTCGGCATGGGCGACAGCGTGCCCGAAGAGGAAAAGCGCATTGCAAGCGGTTTGCCGTACCGCGATTATATTACGGTCGGCCTGCTGGTCGACAAGCTCCTGCTTGAAAATAAGACCAAGGTAAAAACTCTGACCGGTAACGTTCCGGACTGTTGGATATACGTTCAGGAGCGCGAGGTCAAGCTCGGCAGACTGCAAATATTCAACAACTGGTCTCCCTACCTCGTTAAGGACCCCGAAAACACGGTCTGGATCGGTCTTGAATACTTCTGCAACGAGGGCGACGAGCTTTGGCAGATGAGCGACAAGGAATTCATCGACTTTGCCATTGCGGAGCTTGCAAAGATCGACGTTATCGACCCCGCGGACGTCAAGGACGCCACCCGAATCAAGGTCAAGAAGGCGTACCCTGCATATTTTGATACCTATGCCGAGTTCGACACGCTGAAAAACTACCTTTCGGGCATTGACAATCTCTGGTGCATCGGCCGTAACGGTCAGCACAGATACAATAATATGGACCACTCGATGCTGACGGCGGTTGAGGCGGTTCGCTCCATTTCAAGCGGAAGCCGCGACAAGGCAACCGTATGGGCGGTCAACACCGAAAAGGAATATCACGAAGAAAAAAAGACCGAGGGCGAAAACAAATGACAAACTCCGAAAACAAGCCCACGGAAAAGGTCGATCTCAAATCTCTCGGCTCAAAGCCTTGGGTTAAGATAGTCTTTGCCGTAGTTGCCGCGATCCCCATGATCGCTGCGCTCTATCTTGCTTTTTACTATATTTACGGCCCAGGAGAGGGATATTTCCATTCCGACTGCACGGACACTATCTATTGGGCGAACGCCGCACTTGAGGGCAACGGCATATTTGACGATCAATACAACTACGCCGCGCTTTTGCCTTTCTCGACCGTGTGGATAATGCAGCCGCTGATCAAAATATTCGGCGTCGGTATGACCGCGCACAATCTCGGCATGGCGATATTTGCCGTCATTTTTGCCGCAAGTATCTATTTTTGCGCAAGAAGTGCAAAGCTTTCACATCTATGTAGCTCGGTGGCGGTTTTTGTTGTGTTTACAGTGCTCTCGTCCTCCGATAAGCTTCGCGAGATGATGTGGGGGCATACTATCTATTACAGCCTCGGCTTGGTGCTTTTATTCTTCCTGCTCGGCCTCGGCATGCGGTTTTGCGATGCTCTGGACGGAAGAAAGCGCGTACAGATCGCGGTTTGGTCGGTTCTGCTTCTCTTTGCCTCCATCGGCAGCGCAACCAACGGCATGCAAGTCATCATTCTGACCACTCTGCCTGCCATGGCGGCGTTTGCGGCGGAGAGGATCTTTGCAGGACGCGAGGGCGTTATCTCAAAAAAATCCTTCCCGATGATAGCGACCGTCGCCATTATCGCCGTCGGTACCGCATTCGGGCTTAAGGTGCTTTCCATAGCGACGAGGGGCGGTGAAATACAGGCCGGCTACGCCAACGGATATTCCGGCTGGTCGGACGTCGGCTCGTGGCTCGGAAACGCGCAGAAATTCGTAAATCATTATTTCTCTCTCCTCGGAGTGAACGTTGCGAAGAACGCTCCCCTCTTCGGAGATTATGACGAATCGCTTAAATACCTCATTCGCATCGCCGTCGGCATCGTGCTGCTCGTCATGCCCGTGGTCATCCTCTGCCTTTACGGCAAGCTCCGTTCGCGCGGAGTCAAATTCATGGTCTGGGCGCATTTCGTGCTGACTGCGGCGGTTATGTTCGGCTATATATGCGGCGAGCTGAGCGCGGCAAATTGGCGGCTTACCCCTATAATCGGAAGTGCCGTGATGCTGAGCGTTTGCGGTCTTTGCGACCTTATATCCGATTGCGGATGGCTGTCGGTTAATGAAAAAGAATCCGATGATGCAGTCGAGACGAATGACGGTAAACTCGAGGTTACGAATGAGAAGAACGCGAGTGTCGTTCTTTCGAGAGTTTGCGCGTTGGTTTTGGCGGCCATAATCGTTTCCTCGTGCTTCTTTGCAAAAGAGGTCAAGGCGCTTGACCCCGAGTACGGCAGGGACAATATAAACCACCGCTTGGCGCAGTTTCTCGTCGACGAGGGGCTTGAATACGGTTATGCGACCTTCTGGTATTCGCAGGCGATAACGGTGCTGAGCAATTCCGAGGTTCGCGTTCGCAATATTGACGTAAACAGCCGCGGCGTTGTCGGTCGCCATTATCAATCGAGCCTTAATTGGTACAACGACCAGGAGGGTGTTGACGAGTATTTCGTCATTCTCTCGGCATCCGAGTACGAAAAGGCGGCAGCGAGCCAAAGCTGGCAGACCTGGATGCAGGATTGCTACCTGCGCCATTACGAGGACCCCAACGATGTAAAGGGATTCCGCATCTACGTGTTCTCGGAGAATATTTTGCGCGATTTCGGTTCTGACGCAAAATAACGGTAAACTATTGCCGGCGGCGGCCTGCCGTCGGCAAAAGAATCTTTGAAAGGAAGTGCGTATGATGAAGTTTTCAACCAAACGTTACCCGATAACCGTTCTTCTGTGCTTGCTTTGTCTGTGCGCACTTTTATGTGCATGCAGGCACGGGCAGGGCGATATAACCACCACGGCTCCCGAACCCGAATCAACTCCCGTCATAAGCGATGAAACCACAGCGGACTTAGCTCAAACGGGCGATGTTACGACCGACGGGACAACTGCGGAGGAAAGCACGGAAGATATCACCGAAGAAACCACCGAACAGACGACCGGGGAGGTCACGACGGAAGAAGTCACGACGGAAGAAGTCACAACGGAGGAAGTCACAACGGAGAAAGTCACGACCGAGACTTCCCCGGAAATCACCGAGCCGCCCATGCCCGATATCTATACTGTGCGCGCCGAAACGAGGTATGGCACTCTCCTCGGCGGAGGGCAAAGCTTTACTTTTTCCGGCACGCTTGAAGCCGCAGAGGCTTTTATGGAGCTGTACGATGGCTTTACGGCAGATGACGTGATCGACGGTGCTTACATTCACCGCTTCAAAGAGGTGGCAATCGAAAAGGACGGCACGAATTGGACTCTCACACTCGTTTGGGAGAGCGAATTGCGCCGCTTCGGCGTCATTCTTGACTACGGCATGGACTATGACTTGTCAATCATCAATGCCGAGTACGAAGAAAAGATCGTTCTGCCCACTCCCGACGGGCGCGAGGACGTGTACCGTTACTATGATTTTATCGGCTGGCGCGCCGAGGACGGCAGTCTTATCGCCGGCGGCAGCGAGCTGAGCATTACGAGCGACATGCTTTTGACCGCGGAGTTTGCAAACGGTGAAATGAAGCTCTACGAGATCGTATTCAAAACGGATATAGGTCTGTTTGAGAACGGCAAAAATGAGACGGTTATTTTCGGGCATTACGGCGATACCGTCGCTCCGCCGCTTCCGCCGGACAGTAAGCTTTTGATCTTCGGCGAGGTCGTATATGAGTTTGCAGGCTGGAACAAAACTCCGAGTGCTATTTTGGGCAATGCGGAATACATTGCACTCTTTACTACCCCACAGCCGGTTTATTTCCTTGAGCTTTACCTCAATGGAGAGCCGTATCTCTCCGTCCCCCATTATGCCGGCGTGACGCTTTCAACGCCTGTAAGACCCGAGCAGACCGCGGGACTTATCTTTTCCGGTTGGCAGGGGTTGCCCGAGGTGATGCCGGAGAGCGATATTCGCATTGATGCGTTCAGCCGGCCGGCAGAGGTCGTGTATATCGTTGACGGAGAGGTCATATTGCGCACGCAGACCACGGTCGGCAGTGTAGTGACGGTTGCGGCCGTGCCGCAGAAGGTGGGACACACCGTCAGCGGTTGGAGCACCTCGGACGTTACGGAGCTTACCGACGGCGCATTTGAAATGCCGGAGTGGGACGTGGTTTTCAGCGCGGAATCCACCCCGAACACGTATAACATTGTTTATATTCTCGAAGGGCAAATAGTTTATACCGATCAAGCCGTCTACGGCGAGCTTTACGCTCTGCGCGGAATTGAGGTCATGTGCGGCTACGACTTCATTCCCTGGCAATCGCAGGATATCTCGCTCAATATCGGAAACGGCATTTTTACCATGCCCGACAAGGATATCACCTTTATCGGAGCATTCAAAAAATGCGAGTATTTCGTAAATTACTACCTTGACGGCGAGCTTATATTCAGCGATAAGTACGGATACGGCGACGAGGTTACTCTGCGTCCGCCACAGGTTCAGGAGGGCTGTACCTTCGCATGGACGACGGCAGGCGCGGAGATTTCGGACGGTCGATTTACCATGCCCGCCGGAAATGTTGATATATACGGACATTTCTCGGACGGAGATAACAGAATAATCTTTATGATAGACGGAATTGAATACGGAACGCTCGGCGCACCGGCGGGTGAGCATGTGGATATCTCCTTTGCGCCCACTAAGATCGGTTACACCTTTACCGGATGGTCGAGCGACGAGGTCGACGTGTCCGGCGGTTCGTTCGTTATGCCGGAGGGCGTCGTCGTGCTTCGCGGAAGCTTCATTCCGAACGTGCATCACGTTACCTTCGTCGATCTGGAAAGCGGCGAAACGATTGCAGAAAACTATGTTGATTACGGTGCAGAGTTTTCCATAGTCGGCAGCATCTACTGCAAGCCGGGCAGGGTAAGCAACGGTCTCATTCTCATCAGCGGTAACGCCGTCGGCGACGGCGAGAGCTACACGATGCCGGACGAGGACGTCGTTTTCGGTATCACTTGGGAGGAATGTCTGACCGTGGAGCTTGAGGAGGATTATATCGTTCCTTATTACGCTCTTATCGGTGCGGAGCTTGAGAGCTGCAGGTACGACGAGGAAACCAAAACGCTCCATATCTACGATCCTGCCGTTAAGGTCTCGGGTGCAAGCGAGGGCGTCACGGTGGTTTACGAATATACCGCTTAGAAAGATCATAACTATAAAAGAGCCGGCAATTTTGTCGGCTCTTGAAAATTTTTCTTGACTTTTCATTCATTTAATAGTATAATCATTATATATTTTTATGTTGTGTTGGAGGTCTATCATGTCCGAATTCAAGTTCCAGGCGCACAGGGGCGACAGCGTTTCCTACCCCGAAAACACCATAGTGGCGTATCTTGCCGCAGTAGAGCAGGGCTACAAGATCGTTGAGATGGACTGCAAATTCACAAAGGATAACGTCTGCATCATGCTCCATGATGCTTCGGTCAACCGTACCTGTCGCCGCGAGGACGGCTCCGAGCTTGAGGTCAAAACGCCCTCGACTGAGCTTACCCTTGCCGAGATACGCGCCCTCGATGCAGGGCTTTTCAAGGGCGAGCAGTTCCGCGGAACGCGCATTCCCACTCTTGCCGAAACGCTTGATGCAATGAAGGAAAAGGACGCCGACATCAAGCTCGACAATGTTTTTCAGGGCTTCAACGAGGAGCAGTTCGAGATATTCTGCAACACCATAAAGGCATCGGCGTACCCGGAGGAAAAGCTCGGCCTTACCTGCAAGACCCTGCCCTATTTTGAGTACCTGGCCGCGAAGTTCCCGAAGGCGCACATGCACTATGACGGCTATATGACAGAGGAAGCTCTCAAGCGCACGTATGCCGTTGCCGCCGGCAGGACGACTTATTGGATCCCCTACGGCAATCGCGACGTTGCATGGTTCAAGGGCCGCAAGGCTGACCCGGAGTTCTGCGCCGAGGTTCGCAAATACGGCGAGATAGGCATCTGGACTATCAGCACCATGGAGGAGCTGAGCACCTCCGTTAAAGTTTTCGGCGCAACAGCCGCCGAGACGAACGGTCAGCTCAAGCCCTATATGCTGGCAGATATTTGATTACAGGAGTACTTAACGATGGCAATATATATTCCCGAGGGCTACACCTCGCATTTGACGGCAAGGCAGACGCAGATCGCAATTAAAAAGATCAAGGATTTTTTTCAGGCGGACCTTGCAAATCAGCTGAATTTGCGCCGCGTTTCCGCGCCCCTCTTCGTCGATGCCGCATCGGGCTTGAACGATAATCTCAATGGCAGAGAGCGCCCCGTCGGCTTTGATATGGGATATTCGGACGGTGACTATGAGATAGTGCAGTCGCTTGCAAAATGGAAGAGAGTTGCGCTTGGGCGTTACGGCTTTGTGCCCGGAGAGGGTCTTTACACCGATATGAACGCCATCCGCCGCGACGAGGATGTGGACAATATTCATTCCATCTATGTGGATCAGTGGGACTGGGAGAAGATCATCACCAAAGAAGAGCGCAACCTTGACACCCTGAAGGAAACCGTCCGCACGGTGTACAAAGTTCTGCGCAAAACCGAAAAATACATGGCGATTCACTTTGATTACATCGAAG
>JBJDZD010000097.1:0-8451 GCA_051867815.1 Eubacteriales bacterium
ATTCAATATCACTGAAAATTTCCATTATAAACACATAGGAGGAATAAAGCGGTGTTATTAAAAGTCCGTTTCTGCCGAGAATTCCCAGTCCGGCTTTGGCGGCCGCTGTTCTTTCGTTGATGGGCGAGTGATCGCCGAAGTATGTAAATTTGTTTTCCGACAACTTTGATTTGCAAATTTCAACTGCTTTTGAGCCGATTTCGTCAATTAATTTGTGATAATCTCGTGCAACGGCGTAGGCGGAAACGCTTCGCTCGCAATCACAATAACCGGTGTAGTACGGTATGATTCCCAGGCAAACACTTTTCGGTGTAAAATCGAGTTTTTTGAGTAGGTGGGGTTTTATAATATCGCAAGCCGAAAGCGGAATTAAAGCCGCATCCGCTGTTCCCGCTTCGATTAAGTATTCAGAAAGCATTTCATCGAATTCCTCCGTACAATTTTCTTTATATAGTATATCACATTTTTCAGATTTTTACAAGTTATATTTTCGTTCTTTTTGATTATCGAGAGTAACCTCGTTTGAGCGGCTTTTCAGCAAAAGCGCGGCGAAAAGCATCTGTTTTGGATGCAATTATGTGTACTAACTGTATAAATTTCTTAAAATTTGTGATATTGGACTTGTATTTGGTTGTAAAATGTAATATAATCTAATATATTAGATGTATTTGGTTACAGTACAAAGGAGGGAGATAAAATGTCAGATGAGATGGAACACAATTCCGTCAATAACGGCGACAACACATTCGTCAGCTCATTGAATTCGCTGACGGTTGACGACGTTGCCCCCGCTCGCCGAAGCATTAAAACCGGAAACGGCTTTTCCGGAACTGCATTCTTTCGGATTGTCACCGTTCTTTTGTGCATTGCCGTACTGTTGTATTGTGTATTTGAATTGACCGAGATCGTTGACAGCTACCGGCGCGGAAACGATCTTTACAGCGAGATCGAGAAGTCGTTTTGGGCTATAGTCAACGGTAACACAGACGGCGGTGTTTCGGGCATGTCCATTGCCGCTTCGGATACTCCGATGGCGAATTACTCCGATGTATTGCAGAACGGCCCTCCCATATATACGCCTTCCACTCCCTCAGGAGATGAGAGATTTACAAGCCCGATGTTTCAAAAAGTGCTGACATTCATTCAGGCCTGCAGGGACGAAAACCCCGACACCTACGGGCATATTATGATTCCGAATACGAAAATCAACTTCCCGATTGTTCGCAGGGATGATAACGATTTTTATTTGAAGCACGATTTCAAGGGTAACCATAATGCCGTCGGTGCCATTTTCGTTGATTGCAGAAACAGTATTCATGTGGAAGAAAACAGAAATATTGTTATATACGGGCATAATATGCTCAATGGTACCATGTTCAACGATATTGAATCCTATTTGAAAGAGGATTTCTTTATGGATACCTCAAACGATATTGTTATCACTACGTTCGATGCCATGTACACCTTCAGAGTCTTTTCCGTATATCCGACCAACGCTTACGATAAGTATTTCAAAACCCATTTCAGCGGCGATAACGAGTTCCTTGAGTTCTGCAGATACAGAGAAGAGAAATCGCTTTATCACCGGGATGATATAAGTTTTGAACCGGATGACGTATTGATAACCTTATCTACATGTATTCTCGGCAAAGAGGACGGCAGATACGCCATTCACGCAAAACTGATTAAGATCGATAAATAAGAGCCGATGACGGAAACGGATTTTTTGATTTGCCCGATTTGCGGTTCGCAGTTGAAAAAGAGCGGTCACAGCTATGTTTGTTACGCTCAAAACGGTGCCAAAAGGCACTGCTTTGACATATCTTCAGCCGGTTACTCCGATCTTTCATATAGAAACGGCGGTTCGGGCGATCCCAAGGACGCCGTTCGTGACAGAACCCTGTTTCTTGATCGAGGATATTACGAGCCGCTCTCCGATGAAATAATTCGAATATGTCGACGGTATTTGAGTGACGGTGCTTTGATCATTGATGCCGGATGCGGAGAAGGATACTACTCCGAGCGAATTGCGGCGGCATTCCCGAAGGCTTATGTTTTCGGTGTAGATCTTTCAAAGCATGCGGTTCACAGAGCCAGCGTACGCAGAAATATCAGAAACGGAAGCAACAGCTTCTATGCGGTTTCTTCAGTTTTTGCTTTACCCGTGCCCGACAATTGCGCGGATTTCGCCCTTTCCATGTTTGCTCCCGTGGCAGAGGATGAGATAAAGCGCGTATTAAAGAACAAAGGGCTTTTGATAATCGGTGCGGCAGGCCGGACGCATTTATACGAACTGAAGTCGGCCATGTACGATCACGTCCGATTGAACGATGCTCGCGCAGATCTTCCCGAAAATATGAGCCTTGTTGACAAAACGAATGTATCATACCGCATTCATATTGATTCGCACGAGGACATCATGCGGCTTTTCGGTATGACGCCGTATAAATTCAGGACATCGGCGGAATCACTTAACAAGCTTGGAGAGCTTAACGTACTCAATGTTGAAGTTAACGTTGATTTCTTCGTTTATCAATCGCTTTGAATTTGGAAAGGATTATTTATAATGAAAATTTCCGTATGCATACCAATGTATAACGAAGCGGCAATTATCGAAGCCAACGCACGTCGCTTGTGGGAGTACATGGAGAACAATTTTGTTAACGCCGACGGAACACGTGATTATGAGATAATTTACTCCAACGACGGAAGTTCTGACGGATGTGACAGAATCATAAAGGAATTAGATCTTCCCGGCATTAAAGTCGTAGGCTGCGATATCAATCGCGGCAAAGGAGCAGCGGTAAAGACCGCGATGCTTGCATCATCCGGCGACATTGCAATGTTTACCGATGCCGATCTTGCATACGGCACCGATGTTATCAAACAAATGGTTGACAAGTTTGATGCAGAACCGCAAAGTCAACTTGTTATCGGCTCGCGTAACTTATCGTCAGACGGATACTCCAACTATTCGTTTATCAGAAAGGTCGCATCAAAGGTATATATCAAGGTATTGTGCATTGTCGGCGGCTTTAAGCTTTCCGATTCCCAATGCGGTTGCAAGGGGTTCAGGCGAGAAGCGGTAGACTTGATCTTTCCTCGTCTTGAAGTCTCGGGCTTTGCGTTTGACTTTGAAGCCATTCTTTGGGCAGGCAAGCTCGGTATGAAGATCTCCGAAATGCCCGTAAGCGTTAAGGTACACGGTGATTCGAAAGTCAGAATAGTGCATGATACCTTCAAAATGTTGCGCGACATTATCAAAATGAAAAGGCGCATAAAAAATACAAATATATGACATTCACCCCGGAGAATTAATTAATGTTGAGATCAGGAAAATCGCCAAAACGGAGAATTACTGCAATGCTTGCGGTTTTGATGTTGTTGCCGTGCTTCATTTATGCATCGGCTGCCGAAGCATTGACGACTGCGTCCGTTGAGGAAGACATAGAATTGGCCGAAATGGTATGCAGAATAAAAAATGCATCCACGGGTCTGTATTTGGATTCTTATAAATACACGCTTTGGACCGACGGCAAGGCTTATCTCGAAAATTACAGCGAGGGAAGTCTTGGCCAGGTATTCCATCTTTCTCCCAACGAGGACGGTACATATTTCATCTTCCCTCAAAATGACAATGCGGCATATGCATATTCATATTCCTCGGGATCGTCCGCCGATAAGCTGGTGCAAAAGGTAAACGCATCCAATCCCGGCGAGCATGCAAAATTTGATATAGTTGAGCATAACGACAATCGTTTTATTATTGCTCCCTCGAATTTCTCGGACAGCGAAGCAGTTCTCACCCAGTCCGAAACGATTACGAAATACAACGATTATTATGCCGAGCTTTTGCCGCTCAGAGATAACGCCGACAAGCAATTATGGGTAATCGAACCCATCGCGACTGAAAAGCTTACGGTCGTTTTTACAAGTACGAAGGTCAGATTATATTCTACAGGCAAGTTCTATGCCAGAAAGCACCCGTACAATATCTTTACGAGTGATATCAAATGGTCCTCAAGCGATGAGGATGTTTTGATTATCGGTGATGACGGGGCTTGGTGCGCCCTTGATCTGGGAACCGTCACGGTAACCGCTTCGGTTGGAAGTGTCAGCAAGAGCTTTGAGGTGACCGTGACCGACAAGGATGCGTTCACATGGTATAGCCAGAATAATGTTTATACAAGCGATTGGGATGCCACTCAACTGCTTCCGCTTAAGTTCAATTCGGGCGGAATAGTAAAAAAGTTCGCTGTTGACTCAAAGGAACCGGGCGGTAGCTACTGCTGGATGGACGAAGGCTGCGGAAACGCCGCTATGGCAATGATATTGAACAATCTCGGCGCAGTCAAAACAACGGGTTATGACTTCCGCTCAGGTCAAACCGACAATCTCGTTGCCGACCCCTATACCGTTGCTTTGGCAAATACCGGCAATTACGGAGCTACGGATGCAAACTCCGTGTTGACAAGCAATCCGATATATATGCGGTGGGATTACGTTGCAAGGCAGTTCAGCTTGGACGGAAAAACACTTACCCTCAAGAGAGAGTTTTGGGGCGTAACGCGGTCAAGAATCAGGGATTTACTTGAAGAGCATCCCGAAGGCGTGCTTGTACAGGTACAGCGTGGCGAAAAGAACCATTACCTGGTCTTTACCGAATGCGTAAATCCCGATGAGAAGGTAAATTCTTATTTGAAATTCATGGTATGCGATTCTGCCGCGTATAAGCCCGAAAACGGCGATTACGTTCCCTTTGAGCAATCAACGTCATATTTGGCTGAGCTTTACAGATACGGAAATATCACATCGGTTGCATATTTTACTTTTGCTGAGGATTGAGGTACAGATCAATGATAGCTACTCTCGTTTACGTCGATGTCAAGCCCGAATGTGTTGAGGCTTTTGAAAAGATTACCGTTTATAATCATGATAACACTCGTTTGGAGCCGGGAAACGTCAGATTTGACGTTCTCAAATCAAATTCCGACCCCACACAGTTCGTTCTTTACGAAGTTTTTGCTGACGAAGCCGCGGCGGCCGCGCATAAGGAAACGGCACATTACCTGAAGTGGCGCGCCGAAGTTGCCGATTATATGGCGTCCCCGAGACATGCAACGCCAACCACGCCCATAGCATTTGATTAAATTCTGCTTTTTTCTCAAAAAATCGAAAAAACTTTCAAAAAGCTATTGACAAACTGCTTCGTTTGTGATATAATGATATCCGTGCTGTGAGAGATGCTGCTATGGCTCAGTTGGTAGAGCACATGCTTGGTAAGCATGAGGTCATCAGTTCGACTCTGATTAGCAGCTCCAGAGCACAGCCCTTGAGTCAAAAGACTCAAGGGCATTTTTTGTGAAATATTCGTACAAAAACGATACGGGACTGCAACAAAATGCAGTCCCGTATCGTTATTTTTGCGGTTTATAGAATTGATACAAGAATGACGGGATGGTGCCGTTATAGAGCTTGCGTATTCTGTCGGCCTTTTTGCCGTACAGTCGCTCGAAGTATTCGCATGAGGTGAGGATATATATCTGCCAAGGCGACATATCGGCAAAGCATTTGCCGATATTCCTGTAAAGCTGTTCGGCGTCCTTCATGCTCATCATGCGTTCACCGTAGGGAGGATTGCATATAAGCGTTCCCCTGCAATCAAAATCCGGTTTTGATATCCTTTGCGCATCGGCGGTGAAGAATTTGATATGCTTGCCCACACCGGCGCGATCCGCGTTCGATATTGCCGTATCAATGCACTCGGGGTTGATGTCGGAGCCGTAGCTTCTGTACGGCGAATCAACCACGATACTCGTTTTTGCTTGCTCACGTGCAAGATCCCATGAGTCGGAGGGTAAAAATGACAAATCTTCGCCGGAGAATGATCTGTGAAGGCCGGGGGCTTGATTTATAGCAATCAAGGCAGATTCGATTGCAATGGTACCGGAGCCGCAAAAAGGATCCCATAAGAAAATCTCGGGCCGAATTCGAGCTGTCAGTGCCATTGCAGCCGCGAGAGTTTCTCTTAGTGGCGCCGCATTTGCAACCGGCCTGTATCCGCGCTTGTGCAGTGCGACGCCGGATGTGTCGATCATCAAATAAGCGGAATCCTTGAAGATAAAGAACTCTACCTTGCATATGCTGCCGTCCTCGGGCAGCTGATTGTATCCGTATTTGGAAGCAAGCTTGACTGCGATGGCTTTTTTGAGTATTTTCTGACAGTTGGGAATTGAGGTCAAAGCGCTTTTGATTGAGTGACCGGATACGGGAAAAGCGTCGCGTTCGCTTATGAAGTTATCCCATTCAAGGGCTTTGCATCCCTCGAAAAGTTCATTGAAAGTATGAGCAGAGAATGGGTCACCCACGAGAACATAGACACGCTCGGCAACTCGCAGATTGATATTTGCGCGAGCGCAGTCGTATTCGGTGCCAGTAAAAATTACTCTTCCGTCCATTGTTAAGACACGGTTGAGACCGAGCGAATCAATCTCCTCGCCGAGTAATTTTTCCAGGCCGAACATGCAGGTAGCTACGTAAGTATAAGTCATTACAGTCTCTCTATTGCTCTGAGTGTTTCAAGAGCATATCTTGCGCCGATATCCTTCAGGTCGTTGGGCGCGGCATTGTTGAGCTTGATTTCAAGGCTGAGAACACCGGGATAGTTAATATCGCGGAGCGCCTTTATCACACTCTCCCACTTGACGGTACCCTCAAACGGCGGCATGTGCAAATCATACTTGCCGAGGTTATCGTTAATGTGCGTGCAATGAAGCCTGTGCCCCAGCTTGATTATTTGCTCGTATTGGTCTTTATAGACCATATTCGCATGGCCGGTGTCAAGGCATGCGCCGATTCTGTCATCGTGATATGAGTCGATGAGTTCGATGAGCTGGTCAATGTAGGTGCAAAAGCCGGCAGTCGTGTTGAGCGTCATATTCTCGTACGCGATATTGAGGCCTTTGTTGAGGGCGTGCTCAATATATTCGGCGTTCTTTTCACGTGTGATCTTCAGGCATTCTTCGTCGCTGAGTCCGCTTCCTCTGAGGGTCTCCGGATGGAGAACGCCCCACGGGATTCCGAGGAAAGAGGCGACGTCTATCGCTCTGAAGAACATCTCATGATAGAATTCGCGCTCCTCGGGACTATTGTAATTTACGCGTTTGCCCTTGAAGGGAAGATGGCATTGTGCAAGCTCGATGCCCGTGTCTGCGGCTGCAACGGCGATCTTTTCCGCCTCTTTTTTCCATTCATCGGTATGCAAACCAATGCTGCGGTTGCAAATCAGAACGAGATTTACATCAACGGCATCAAAGCCTGCGGCTGCCATTCTGCGTACCGCCTCGTCGGTTGGGATCAAGTCGGTTGTGTCTCGCTGATCTCTGAAAAGTAAAGTCATTGCGCTCAGTTTCATATTTAACCCTCCGTGTGTAATAATATAGTATTATTATACAATAAAATTTGCCGATAATCAAGTACAAATTTCAATAAACGCTTGAATAATATTGTGATTTGTGATATAATTGGTCATGAATATAAAAATCCCGACGAGGTAAAATTATGAAGAAAACAGTTATCAGACAATACGCAAAACTTATCGCCGTAAAAGGTGCAAATGTCCAAAAAGGTCAAGAGGTTATGATCAATGCCTCCGTTGAGAACCCGGAATTCGTAAAAATGCTTGTTGAGGAGTGCTATCGCGCAGGCGCGGCAAAGGTCATAGTAGAATGGTCTTATCAGCCCCTCACCAAAATCAATTACCGTTACCGCTCTCTCAAAACTCTCTCAAGGATCGAGGATTGGGAGATCGCAAGAATGGAACACAGAGCAAGTAAGCTTCCGGTAATGATATACATTGAGTCGGATGACCCGGACGGACTTGCCGGCATCAACCGGGAAAAGCTGGCAAAGTCACAGCAGGCAATCTATCCCATCATCAAGCCTTATCGCGACAGAATGGAAAACAGATATCAGTGGTGCATCGCCGCTATTCCCGGTGAAGCGTGGGCAAAGAAGATGTTCCCGGGTGAGAAAAAGAATCGCGCCATTGAAAAGCTTTGGGAAGCAATACTTTACACATCAAGAGCAGACGGCGCAGATCCGGTCCTTTCCTGGATAAAGCACAACGCCGACCTCAAGAGCAGATGCAAATATCTTAACGATCTCGGTATCAAGGAGCTTCATTATACATCTTCAAACGGTACAGATTTCACTGTCGGAATGATGCCGAATGCGCTCTTCCTCGGCGGCAGTGAGGATGCGCTCGGCTCCGGCATCGAGTTTAATCCCAACATTCCTTCCGAGGAATGCTTTACTACTCCCATGAGAGGCCTTGCGGAAGGCGTTGTATATGCCACCCGTCCTCTTTCCTATCGAGGCGAGCTGATTGAAAACTTCAGCATTCGTTTTGAGGGTGGCAAGGCGGTTGAGGTGCATGCGGAAAAGAACGAG
>JBJDZD010000098.1:0-8447 GCA_051867815.1 Eubacteriales bacterium
GCAACAATGCCCACCGAAGCCAAAATCAAACAGCAAAAGACCAATTTTCTCACGCTCACCCCGGTATCCTTAACGGTATCGGAATGAAGATAATCACGGATATCATCAAATTCATTGACAAGCTCTTCGTTTGATATGGTGAAGCTATTGAGAGTAACGCGTGAAAGGCTTAGCACGCAATCGCCCTCACCCGTGATCCTTTTGAGCGATATTTTGATTGAATTTACGGCCACGGTTTTGTCATGCTCGCTTACGTCAACCGACATGGCGTATTCCTTGCCGCCCCGGATAACGCCGCCCGAGATGATGGTTTCCTTATCGCTGTAAATATAAACGGTCAATTCATAAAGGGAATCGTCATCCTCACCGCAAATAATATCAAAAGTAATTGCATCCCCTATAAGCAGCGGCTCCGGCTGTTTGAGTATGTATCCGATCTCAGCCTGATTTACACCGGCTTCATCGAGTTTCATATTCGCCTTAAGTGATGTTGTGTCTCCGGCGGACGTAATACCGAGCGTATCGCAATATAGGCCGCGATACCATCCGCCGTCGCCCGCGCCCTTCGTGTGATCCAAATAAACGAAAGAACCCGTGTAGCCCACGACACCGTTCGTCGGCGGTTTTTCATACAGTATGTTAAATACGCCGACTCCATCATAATAATCGTCAATAAGCTCGCTCCAATCCGAAATGCCGAGTGCCGCACGTGCATATTCGGTTTCATCGTAATTGTTTATCGTATCAATGTACTTAAACAAATGAGAAATACTTGAAAACTTGCCGTCAACGTCGTTTTCAAATGCAACAGCATAAAAATCCGCGTTTAGAGTAGCAAGCTTCATATAGTTATATGAATAACAAACTCCGAGAGCGCTTTCGGAGGAGTCGACCGCCGGATACCAGCACCAGCCGAAGCTATCATTTACCGAATCAAAGTTCTTTTTGAGCTTATTAAAAAAGTCAACGAAAATCTTGATATTGTCAGTACAATAATATCCGTCGGTATTCTGATTTGCGATAAGCTCGTGCCTTTCGGTGGGAATCTCCGATGTCTCACCGTCCGCGGAGGAGATTTCGGACGAAGGAACATTCGTCTCCTCATTATCCTCGGTCGTATCCGTTTCTGGACTTACCTCATCATCATCGGCTGTGCCAGTCGTTTCCTCGGGAACGATTTCGGTTGTAAAATCATCATCCGACAGTTTATAAGGATTGTGTCTGCTTTCGCACATGACCGTGAACGTCAGTTTCGTGTACGTATCAAGATACTCGGAGATTGAATTCAGAAAACCTTCGGCATATATCGTCTTTTCGTCAACGACGGAATCACTTACGGGTACAATGAGCGAAATTTCCGCGTCCCCGACCGCCTCTGCCGCGGCAAGGCCGATCAAGGTCAAAGACCTTGCATATACTTCGTTGTAATTCTCCGAGACCAACAGAGCATAGTTGTAGAGCAACGGCATGTCTGCCCCTCTGCCGAGGATGATTCCGTCAACCTTTCCGTGAGTGTCACCGTCGTAGCGTGAAATCAAAAAGTATGTAGAGGCATAGAGTGCTTTAAGCGCTTGCGTATCGCTTACGACAACGCATTTGTTCGTCGCCCATGTTTTTGCGCTCGTACAAAAATCCAGTCCGCTTGCATGCGGAGATATTAAAAATCTGAAGTAGACCTTGCAACCGGATGCCGTGTAAGTCAGCACCTTGCTGTCCAGTTCTCCGACGGTATCACGGTCAAAATAGAACATTTCGCTGTCAACATTAAATATGTAGCCGCTTTTGTTGCCGTTGTCAAGGCGGTCAAGGTAAACGTCAATTATCGCGCTGCCTGCATGCGATGCAACAGCCGCGGCGGTATCTCCGGTCAAAACAGTCTTAAATCCGGCATCAGACGTATCGGCCGACTTATGGTTAACATACTGCGGCTCCGATATCAGCGACACTTCACCGCCGGTGTCGATTATTGCAACCGCGTAAAGCGACATTCTTTGCAAGGCCGTCTTACAGGGAATTTCAAATTCAAAGCGGATCGTCATATCCATGGTGGCAAGCGGCACGGCGGTCCTGATTTGCTTTGCGTAATCTTCCCATGGGTCGAATCGATATACTGCAATTTTTCCCTCCCTGTTGGAAACGAGAACGCTGTGCTTTATGCTTCCGCTGACCCTGACCGTTTCTGCCTGTTCATTGACCACACATTCGGCTACGGTGCCGAGAGACGGTGACGCCGCGGCGTTCAAAGCCAAAATACCTGCTATGGGCAATGACGTTACAAGAAAAACCGCAAGAAATAAGACGGTTAAATATTTACTTTTCATTTTTTCATCTCCTTGCGGCGATCGTTATCTATATTATAGCATACTTTCGAAAATAACAAAAGAGTTTTTACAAAAATATTTTGAATCTTATTGCAAAATACGTAAAAATGTAGTAAAATATATGCATTAACACAAATTCTTTCATTTGGAGGTATCCATTGATGGGTAATTACATCTATGAAAACGCCAAAGAGATATACGGCTCTTACGGCATAGACACCGATGCGGCTATTGAACGTACGCTCAGCGCTCCGCTCTCACTCCACTGCTGGCAGGGTGATGATGTCCGCGGATTTGAGGGAGCAACATCCCTTGACGGCGGAATTCAGGCGACGGGCAACTATCCCGGTGCAGCACGGAATCCCGAGGAGCTGATTGCCGACCTTCGTATTGCTCTGGGGCTCATCCCCGGAGTTATGAGACTGAATCTTCATGCAAGCTATGCAATCTTCAAGAACGGCACATTTGCAGACCGCGACGCGCTCCTTCCCGAGCATTTTGATGCATGGGTCGACTTTGCCGTCGAGAACGGTCTCGGCCTTGATTTCAATCCAACATATTTCTCGCATCCCATGGTTAAGGACGGGCTTACCCTTTCAAGCCCCGACGAAAAAGTTCGCGCATTTTGGATCCGTCACGGCATATGCTGCCTGCGTATAGGCGAATACTTTGCCAAGCGCACGGGCAAAAAGTGCCTTATCAACTTCTGGATGCCCGATGGCCTGAAGGAGATCCCTGCCGACAGATACTCTCCTCGCGCAAGAATGGCGGATTCTCTCGACAAGATACTCGCGGCAGGTTATGACAAGGAGCTTGTTGACATTTCGCTTGAATCCAAGGTATTCGGCATCGGTCTTGAATCCTACACGGTAGGTTCTGCTGAATTTTGCCTTGAATACTCTGCAACGCGTGGTCTTGTTCCGCTAATGGATAACGGTCACTACCATCCCACCGAACAGGTGGCGGACAAGATACCCTCCATGCTTCTTTTTAACGACAAGATCGCTCTTCACGTAACCCGCTCGGTAAGATGGGACAGCGACCACGTCGTCCGTTATGACGATGAAACACGCGAGATCATCCGCGAGGTCGTTCGTTGCGGCGGTCTTGACAGGACCTACCTTGCGCTTGATTACTTTGATGCAAGCATCAACCGCATTGCTGCTTGGGTCAGCGGTGCGCGCGCAACGAGAAAGGCGCTCCTTAACGCATGTCTTACCCCCGAAGCAACGCTTGCAAAGTACCAAAACGACGCGAACTACACGGATCTTCTCGTAATTTCCGAGGAAATTAAAACCGCTCCGTTCGGCGCTGTTTGGAACGAGCTTTGCGCTCGCGCCGGTATGCCGGCAGGTGCCGAGTGGCTTGCCGAGGTAAGAAAATACGAAAGCAAGATACTTACCGAAAGAAAATAAGGAGGGGGATACGTTTGCTTTACAAGAAAAAATGCATCGCGAAGCTTGATGATGCGCTGTTCGCGAATCCGACGTCCGAATACCGAGCCACGCCGTTTTGGTCGTGGAACTGCAAGCTTGATCGCGATGAGCTTCTGCGACAGATCGAGGTATTTAAGAAAATGGGGCTTGGCGGCTTCCACATGCACGTTCGCTCCGGTCTTGCAACCGAATATCTTTCCGATGAATTCATGTCGCACATACGCGCCTGCGCCGTCAAGGCAAGGGACGAAGGTATGCTGGCTTACCTTTACGACGAGGACAGATGGCCATCGGGCTTTGCCGGCGGTCTTGTGACCAAAGACCCCGAATACCGCATAAATTATCTTCTTTTTACTCCTAATTCTTATGAAGCGCTTGGCAACAGCGGAATAAAGAATCCCAATGAACAGATGAAGGCCAATCGCACGGGCAACGGCTCTCTCATCGGCAAATACGATGTCGTATTAAACGCCGAAGGCAAGCTTGCTTCATATCGTCTGATCGACGATGAAGCGGATGCTGTCGGCAAGGTTTGGTATGCCTATAACGAAACGCCCGATCTTTCGCCGAGATACAACGGCTACACGTACGCCGACACGATGAACAAGGCCGCGATCGACAGATTCATTGAGATCACACACGAAAGATACAAAGATTGCGTCGGCGACATGTTCGGCGATACCGTTCCCTCCATTTTCACGGACGAGCCGCAGTTTACGCACAAAAAGATGCTCCCGTTCCCCGAATCCGAGATGGATATCACTCTGCCTTGGACACGGGATATTGAGGATTCCTTCAAGGCAACGTACGGCTTTTCGCTCATCGAGCATATTCCCGAGCTTATCTGGGAGCTTGCCGACGGCGTCTCGCAGGTCAGGTATTTCTATCACGACCACGCATGCGAGCGGTTTGCAACCTCATTTGCCGACAACATCGGCAAATGGTGCGACGACCACGGTATTGCGCTGACGGGTCACATGATGAAAGAGCCGACGCTTGACTCGCAAACCATGGCAGTCGGCGAGGCAATGAGATCGTTGCGTGCGTTTGCCATTCCCGGAATCGACATGCTTGCCGACAGGCATGAATATACCACGGCAAAGCAAGCCGCATCGGTCGCACATCAGTACGGTCGTGAGGGCGTTATGAGTGAGCTTTACGGCGTTACGGGTTGGGATTACGATTTCCGCGGTCATAAGCTTCAGGGCGACTGGCAGGCAGCCCTCGGCGTTACTCTTCGCGTGCCTCATCTTTCCTGGGTCTCCATGGAGGGAGAGTCTAAGCGCGATTATCCTGCAACTATCAACTATCAGTCACCTTGGTTTGAAAAGTATTCGTATGTCGAGAATCATTTTGCGCGCGTCAATACTGCACTCGTTCGAGGCGTTCCGAACATAAAGGTTGGTGTAATTCACCCCGTTGAGAGCTTCTGGCTCCATTGCGGACCGTCCTCGCAAACCGCGCTTGAACGCCAAAAGCTCGACCGGTACTTCGACGACGTTACTAATTGGCTCCTGTTCGGGTCGATTGATTTCGACTATATCAGCGAATCTCTCATCCCCGATCTTTGCGATAAGGGATCGAACCCCATGAGGGTCGGTAAAATGGCGTACGACGTTATCGTCGTTCCCGGATGCGAAACGCTTCGTTCAACCACTATTTCAAGGCTTGAACAATTCTGCGCCGACGGCGGCAAGCTCATTTTTATGGGTGATGCGCCGAAATACGCTGACGCGCTTCCCTCTAATAAGCCGGCAGAGCTTTGCGCAAGGGCAACCCACATTGCTTTCACCCGAAGCGACCTGCTCTGCGCGCTCGATTCGTACAGGATTATTGACATAAAGAACGGCGACGGCTGTTATTCTGACAACCTCGTTCATCAAATACGCCGCGATGGCGACGGCATGTGGCTGTTTATTGCAAAGGGCAAAAATCCCTCCGATACCGATTGCCCCGGATGTCAGCGCATAAAGATAACCGTCAGAGGCCTTTGGAAACCCACGCTTTACAATACGCTGGACGGCACCATTGCCCCGAAGGCATGCAAGTATATAGGCGGCAACACCGTTATAGATGCGGGTCTTTGGTCGCATGACAGCTTGCTTTTCAAGCTGGAGCCGAACGCGAGCCAAGCGGCGGTAGATTTGACGCCCTCGCCTGCTCTTAAGCTCATCCAGTCCCCAAGACAAAATGTAACTGAAACGAGATTCAAGCTTCACGAGCCGAACGCTCTTCTGCTTGACATTGCCGAATACGCGCTGGACGGTGAGGATTTTAAGCAGGAGGAAGAAATTCTGCGCGCCGATACCGAGTGCCGGAAGCGTCTCGGCTGGGGCGCATGGGGCGGAAGTGCAAATCAGCCCTGGTGCCTGCCTGCTATTTCTCCGGAGCATACCATCACACTCAAATTCAAGATCAACAGCGATATTGAAGTCAAGGATGCAAAGCTCGCTCTTGAAATGGCGGAGAAAAGCGTGATCACGTTTAACGGTGCGACTGTCCCGTCCGAGGTGAACGGCTATTTTGTCGATAAGGCTATAAAAACCGTCAGCCTGCCCGTCATTCCCGTCGGAACTTCAGAACTTGTGCTCGTTCAACCCTTCGGTCACAGAACGGCAACCGAATGGTGCTATATTCTCGGAGATTTCGGTGTCCGCGTTGAGGGCATGAAGAAAACCATCACTCGTCTGCCCGAAAAGCTCGGCTTCGGTTCGATAACAACTCAGGGGCTTCCCTTTTACAGCGGAAAGCTGACGTATGAGTTTGATTTTCTGAACGAAACCGAGGGCAACGGAATTGAGGTAAAGCTACACCAATACCGCGCGGCACTCTACGAGGTCTCGATTGACGGCGACGAGCCGACTACCGGCGCGTTTGCCCCTTATGTCGTCAGAAGGCATTCGCTCTCTGCCGGCAAGCACACCGTTTCGGCAACGCTGTATATAAATCGCACCAATGCGTTCTCCCATGTACATTGCTCCGACCCGACGCTTTCATATCCAAGCCCGGCAGCATGGCGCACATCGGGTGACAGATGGTGCTATGAGTACCGACTCAAGGACGAAGGAATTCTCGTTACGCCGAGGCTTGCCGTAATCGACAATTCGTCGAGTAATTAATTAAATTTCATTTTACTACCATAAAGGAGTTTTCTATGAAAAACAACAGATTTGAACTCAACAAAAATTTGGCACAGATGCTCAAGGGCGGCGTGATCATGGACGTAACCACGCCCGAGCAGGCAAGGATCGCAGAAGCCGCAGGCGCGTGCGCCGTTATGGCTCTTGAACGTATTCCCGCCGACATTCGCGCGGCAGGCGGCGTTTCACGTATGAGCGACCCGAAGATGATCAAGGGCATCCAGGAGGCGGTTTCCATTCCCGTTATGGCAAAGTGCCGCATCGGTCATTTTGCAGAAGCGCAGATCCTCCAGGCAATAGAGATCGACTACATTGACGAGAGCGAGGTTCTCTCCCCCGCCGATGACAAATATCACATCGACAAAACCAAGTTTGACGTTCCGTTCGTTTGCGGTGCAAAGGACCTCGGTGAGGCTCTTCGCCGTATCAACGAAGGCGCGGCAATGATAAGAACCAAGGGCGAGCCGGGCACCGGCGATGTCGTTCAGGCAGTACGCCACATGCGCATGATGCAGGCGGAAATCCGCAGGATCGGCTCTATGTCAGTGGACGAGCTGTTCGACACCGCAAAGCAGTTGCAGGTTCCTTACGATCTGGTGCTGTATGTTCATGAGAACAAGAAGCTTCCCGTCGTCAATTTTGCGGCAGGCGGCGTAGCGACCCCTGCGGACGCGGCTTTGATGATGCAACTCGGCGCAGAAGGCGTATTCGTCGGCTCGGGTATCTTCAAGTCCGGCAATCCCGAAAAGAGAGCGGCTGCCATCGTTAAGGCTGTAACCAACTACACCGATGCAAAGATGCTCGCAGAGCTTTCCGAGGACCTCGGTGAGGCTATGGTCGGTATAAACGAGCAGGAAATCGAGCTTTTGATGGCGGAAAGAGGTAAATAATGCAAATTGCCGTTCTTGCTTTGCAGGGTGCTTTTATTGAGCACGAGCAGATGCTTGAAAAACTGGGCGTTTCAACGCTTGAAATTCGTCAGAAGCGCGATTTGGAACGTCCCTACGACGGCTTGATCATACCCGGTGGCGAAAGCACCGTACAAGGCAAGCTTTTGCGTGAACTTGATCTGTTTGATACGATCAAGGCTCAAATTGAAAACGGTCTTCCCGTCTTCGGAACTTGCGCCGGCCTGCTTTTGCTTGCCAAAGAGATCGGAAATGACGACCGCCGGCATTTGGCAACAATGGACATCACCGCCGTTCGCAACGCTTACGGCAGGCAGCTCGGCAGCTTTTATACCGAAGCGGATTTCAAAGGGATCGGAACGGTTCCGATGACCTTTATCCGTGCCCCGTATATCGAGTCTGTTTCCGGCAACACGGAGGTATTGGCAACCGTGGACGGCAATATCGTCGCCGCGCGCCAAGGCAACCAGCTGGTAACCTCCTTTCACCCAGAGCTTAACGACGACTTGTCCGTCCACCGCTATTTCCTGGAAATAGCAGGATGCAAGCTTTAATATGCAAAGAACCGCAGTGCAACGCGCTGCGGTTCAGACCGCTGACAAAGGGTTCAGGACTTAAGTTCTGAACCTTTTGTCGTACTTT